>OMPZ01000087.1 GCA_900313125.1 uncultured Eubacteriales bacterium
ATTATCTCCGAGCGTACCGGGTTGCCCGTAACGATAAAGTTGCAGCCCTCTTTCATGTATTTCTGAGCGTCCGCTATCGCAAGCATAACGGCGTCGGCTTTTTTTGAGAGCATTTTGTTTGCAACGCCGGGGAAAGCGTTTTGCTCGTGGATAAGCACGGGAATGCCCTTGTCGATAGCCGCCCGGAGCACGGGACCGCTGACATAGCCGCCCGTTCCTATGCACAGATCGGGCTTGAACTCGTTCATTATCTTTTTGCAGGCATTCGTTGCCGTGATCGCTCTTGTCACCGTTTTTACGTTGTCGGCGAGAGCCTTCGGCGTTTTGCCGCGGCTGAATCCGCTCACATGAATGCTCTTGAAATCAAAGCCCGCCTTCGGAACGAGCCTTTCCTCCATACCGCCCTTGTTGCCGACGTAAAGTATCTCAGCGTCGGGCTGCTGCTGCTTAAGATATCCGGCTATGGCGAGCGCCGGGTTGATGTGTCCGGCTGTACCGCCGCCTGCAAAAATCACTCTCATTTTATTTTGTCCTTTCGGGTTTTATCTTTTTGACAATGACGCGCTGCGCGAAATGTTCATGACTATTCCCATTTGTGCGAGCAGCATTATCAGCGACGAGCCGCCGTAGCTGAAAAACGGCAGGGAAATACCTGTGTTCGGCAGCCAGTCTGTTATTACAAGGATATTGAGCACGACCTGAACGCCGATCTGCGCCATAAGCCCAACGCCGAGCAGCGTACCGAATTTATCGTTCGCCCTAAGGCAGATCGTGATGCCGCGGTAAACGAGTATCGCGAACAGTATCAGTATGAGCAGAGCGCCGATAAAGCCCAGCTCCTCGCAGACGATAGCGTAAACAAAGTCATTCTGCGGCTCGGGCAGATACATATACTTCTGCCGTGACTGACCGAGACCCAGACCCCACAGTCCTCCCGAACCGATAGCGTAAAGGGAATTTCTCGTCTGCCACGTCGTGTTCCACATATCGACGGTCGTGTATTCGAGCGCCTGACCCCATCCGTCAAGACGAGCCATAGCGTAGGTCAGCTTACCCGTGATACCCATTATGAATATCGCAAGACCGCCGACAACGCCCGCCGCGACGAAGTAAATTATCCGCACACCCGCAAGCGCCATCATTATCGCAATGATAAGTCCGCAGATAACGATACCTGAATAGTGCGGCTCTAAATAAAGCAGAAAGCTCGTTATGAGCAGCAGCACCAGTCCTGGCGCAACGCCGTATTTGAAGGTTCGCATCTTGTCGTAGTAAAGCGAGCTCCAATGCGCCATAAACAGGATCAGCGCGAATTTACAGATCTCCGATACCTGTACGTTGATGGAACCGATGTTGATCCAGCGCTTCGGTTCGTCCGAGCCCCAGTTCGTAAACAGCACGACTATCATCAAAAGCCATGCGATACACAGCGTGGGCAGCGCGATCTTGTGGTAATGGTGGTAATCGAAAAACGACAGCCCGATCATGACGATAACGCCGATAACGGCAAACGCAAGCTGACGCTGAATGAAATAATAGCTGCTGTCCTTGCTGAAATAAGCGACGGGAAAGCTTGCCGAAAACATCATTACAAGACCGATTATAAGTACAACTATCACAAGCAGAAAGAACGGTACGTCCATGCCGTTGCCGATAGATACTATCCTGAACTTTTTACGGCGCCGCTTTTTTAGCTTTTCGGGGTCTATGCCGGAGCCTGCCGCGCTGCCGCCGTCGAGGACGAGCCCCTTTGCCCGGTCAAGAAGTTTATTTAACTTTTTGCTGATCGTTTCAAGCACAGGAACAGCCTCCGTTTCATGTTTCAGAAAAAATTACAGTTCGATAACGCCGAAAAGATAGATCAGCAGAGAAATGATACCGAAGATGAATGTCACCGCGCTGAACACGATCACGATCTTCACCTCATTCCAGCCGCTCATCTCAAAGTGATGATGTATCGGCGTCATTTTGAATATTCTTTTGCCGTGTGTAAGCTTGAAGTAGCTTACCTGGAGAATGACCGAGAACATCTCGATGATGTAAATAATGCCGATGGGAATAAGAAGTATCGGCACATCGAGCGCGAACGCAGCCGCGCAGACCGCGCCGCCGAGGAAGAGCGAGCCTGTGTCGCCCATGAATATCTTCGCCGGGTTGAAGTTCCAGATAAGGAAGCCGAGACAGCCGCCCGCGAGCGCAGCGCAGTAAATGTTCATGCCCTCAAAGCCGAGAACGCCTGCCATAACCATGAAGAACGCGGAAACAAACATCGTGACCGAACCGTTCAGACCGTCGATACCGTCGGTGAGATTCACCGCGTTTACTATACCGACGATGAAAACCGCCGACAAAATATAATAGAAAAAGCCGAGATCTACAGGACCGACAAACGGGATCAGCGTTTTCGTATCGTCGCCGAAGAAGCGGAGAACAATAAGATATACGAAAGCTACCGCAAACTGGAGGATCAGCTTCTGGATCGGCGTGAGTCCGAGATTTCTCTTCTTTTTTATCGAGATGAAATCGTCAACAAAGCCTATCGCGCCGTAAAGCAAAGCCATGATAAATCCGCCTGCGACCTGCGCCGTTCTCAGTCTGTTCACGATATAGTCATCGGCAGCCATACGGCAGCAGATACACGTTATCACCGTCGCGGCAAGCGTGCCCGCGATGAACATGATACCGCCCATTGTCGGCGTATTCTGCTTGTTTTTGTGCCACGACGGACCCATTTCGAGAATAGTCTGACCGCACTTCACCTTTACAAGGAAGGGTATCAGCTTGCTGCCGATAAGCGATGAGACTATAAACGAGATAAGCGCCGCCTCGAACGACCAGATCCCAGTTGTCATAAGTATCCCCTCTTTTGATTATCCTTTATTTTTTTCAAGCTGCCGGCAGCAGACGATAGCAGGCTGTCAATATCGTCTGTTCCGGCGTGTTTTTGCTGTATCCGCTACATTACGGTATCGTCAACGTCATCGTTGCCGAAATAAACGGTAACGACCGTACCGGGCGGTACGAGACTGCCCGAATCTACGCTTTGCGAGTAGGAGTAAACGTTATCCTGCTTTACCGAGCCGGAGTAGCTTACGTTGATGTTGTACTCTGCCGAAAGCTCGTTGACCTCGGCGACTGTATAGCCGACGAAATCGGGCATTGTGACGGTCTCCTTCGTGCTGTCGGTGGTGGTGTAGAGAACCACTCTGCCGCCGCGCGGTATCTGTGAGCCAGCCTCGGGCACCTGTGCGACTACAACGTCGCCGTCGCCCGTAACATAAGGTTCAAAGCCGTCCTCGGAAGCCTTTGCCCTCGCCTCGTCTATATCGAGAGAGATATAGCTGTCCGCCGTGGTATTCACATATTTCAGCTCTTCGTCGGTGTACTGTGCCTCGATACCGAGGTACGGGCATATCTCCGACATGATGCTTGCGAATACCGGCGCGGCTACCTGCGAGCCGTAGTAAGCGTCGCCCGTCGGAGTATCGAAGTAAACAAGCACCGCGATCTGCGGGTCATCGGCAGGTGCAAAGCCGCAGTACGACGCGATGTAGTCCTCGACGCCGGGCTTTCTGCTCTGACCGATCTTCTCCGAGGTACCCGTTTTTCCCGCGATCCTGTAGCCCGCTACATAACCGTTCTTCGCCGTACCCTCCGTTGCGTTTTTCTCAAGGATATCAGCCATTTTATCGGCTGTGTCCTTCGAGATTATCTGACGCTTTACGGTCGGCTCCGTCGTTTCAACCACGTTGCCCTCGTCGTCTACTATCTGCTTTACGAGATACGGCTTTACGAGATATCCGCCGTTTGCCACCGCGCTCACCGCCGTGACCATTTCGATCGGCGTTACCGTGATACCCTGACCGAACGAGCCGATAGCAAGGTCGGTCGGCCACATCGAGCCCTCAGGCTCGCCGTCGTGTTGGAAGAAAAGTCCCGTGCCCTCGCCCGGCAGGTCGATACCCGTCTGCGAGTTAAAGCCGAACGACTGGAAGTACTCCCAGTAATTTTCGTATCCGAGCGCGTTGCCCATCTGCATGAACGCCGGGTTGCACGAATTGCAGAGAGCTTCGGCGAAGGTCTGTGAGCCGTGACCGTCGTGGTTGTGGCAGTATATCTCTTTAACGCCCTCGTAAGGCACATAAGAGCCGCTGCAGAAGAAGGTGCTCGAAAGCTTTGATGTACCCTCCTCGAGCGCCGCCGACGCCGTGATTATCTTGAATACGGAGCCGGGGTAGTAGCTGTCGCTTATCGCCTTGTTGCGCCATTGCTTCGCGAGCAGCTCGTTCTCACGCTCCTGCCGCTTTGTTCCCGAGAGCTTTTCAAGCTCCTTCTGTGCGCCTTCGTCGGCGACCGTATACGGGTCGTTGAGG
>OMPZ01000228.1 GCA_900313125.1 uncultured Eubacteriales bacterium
TCAGTATTCCTGCGGCTCCTTTATGCACTCTGACGAAAAAATCTACTGCGCATCTTCGGCACAATCTCTGTGCGGTATTGCCTTAAGTATTATCCGATTATCTCTTTGTTGAATAATTGAGCAACTATTATCGTTGCTGCGTGAAAGGCGTGTTTGTTATGAAAAGAACTTATATATTGAAAGGGCTCGATTGTCCGCACTGCTCAGCCGAGATAGAAAAAAGCGTGTCGAAGCTTGACTTCGTCAGCGCGGCGAACGTCAATCTGATGAAGCAGACGCTCACGGTCGAGTTTGACGAAAGCGCGCGGCAGTCCATAAACTCCGCCGTTGAGAAAGCCGTACACAAGCATGAGCCGGACGTTGAAGTCACCGTTCGCAAAAAGAAAAAACACACCGCGGAGCATCATGACCACGAGCATGAGCACCATCACGAACACGGTGAGCATTGCGAGTGCGGTCATCACCACGATCACGATAAACACGAACATCATCACAGACACGGCGAAAAATGTGAGTGCGGTCATCATCACGATCACGATGAACACCATCACCATCACAAACACGGCGATCATTGCGAGTGCGGTCATCATCACGATCACGACGAACACGAACACCATCACGAACACTGCGAGCACAAGGACGCCGACAGGATAGTTACCTTCACGCTCGACGAGCTCGACTGCCCCAACTGCGCGGCGCAGATCGAGAACGATCTCGAAAAGTCCGACGGCATCGTCTTTGCGGAGATAAACCTGATAAGTCAGCAGCTTGATATCGGGCTTTCCGACGGCTACAAGGGCGACATTTTCAAGCACGCGAAAAATACAGTAAAAAAATACGAGCCCGACGTAGACGTTATCGAGCCTTCATCTGGCAAAGAGAACGCGGAGCAAAGCAAGCCTTCTCTTTCAAAAGCGCTCAAAACGGAAAAGGCGACCTTCATTCGCTTCGGCATAGGCGCGGCGCTTTACGCTGTGGGGCTTGTGCTTTCTCACATCGGGAATGTTACCGTTTTCGCGTACCTGCCGATACTCGTTGTTTCGTATCTTATCCTCGGCTACGACGTTGTGTGGGGCGCTGTCCGCAATATTATGAGAGGTCGAGTTTTTGACGAAAAATTCCTCATGACCGTATCGACGATCGGCGCGTTCGCTATCGGCGAATACCCCGAAGCAGTCGCTGTCATGCTTTTATACCAGATCGGCGAATTTTTCCAGAGTCTCGCCGTCAAGCGTTCGCGCAGATCGATATCAGAGCTTATGGACATTCGCCCCGACAGCGCAAATCTGCTGCGCGGCGGCAAGCTCGAAGCCGTTGACCCCGACGAGGTAGAGGTCGGCGACATTATCGTCGTAAAGCCCGGCGAAAAGCTGCCGCTCGACGGCGTTATCACCGAGGGCGAAACGATGCTCGACACACGCGCGCTGACAGGCGAATCGGTTCCGAAAAAGGCACGCCCGGGCGACAGCGTTCTTTCGGGCTGCATAAACGAGACCGGCGTTATCAAGATCAAGGTCACGAAGGAATTTGGAGAATCAACGGCGTCGAAGATACTCGACCTTGTGGAGAACGCGGCAGGGCGAAAAGCTCCCACCGAGAATTTCATCTCCGTTTTCGCAAGGTATTATACGCCCGTTGTCGTTGCGCTCGCGGTTCTTCTCGCGGTGATACCCCCGCTCGTGCTGGGCGGCGGCTGGAGCGAGTGGATACGCCGCTGCTTCGTATTCCTCGTTATCTCCTGCCCGTGCGCGCTCGTTATCTCCATTCCGCTGACATTTTTCGGCGGTATCGGCGCGGCGTCGCGCGAGGGCGTTCTCGTCAAGGGCAGCAACTACCTTGAAGCGCTCAACTATGTTGACACTATCGTTTTCGACAAGACAGGCACGCTCACAAAGGGCACGTTCAGCGTCACGAAAACGCTCCCTGCCGAGGGCGTTGACAGCGGCGAACTGCTGAAATACGCGGCGGCAGCCGAAAAAATGTCGAACCACCCGATCGCGCGCTCTGTCACCGCGGCTTTTGACGGCAGCATCGACACACTTTCCGTCAGCGAGTACCGTGAGATATCGGGGCACGGCGTCTCGGCAGTTATCGACGGTAAGACCGTCCTCGCCGGCAACGCACGTCTGCTTTCCGAAAACGGCGTGGATCTCGGCGAGGTAAACGAAGGCGGTACCGTCGTATATGTCGCGCTCGACAAAAAATATCTCGGCGCGCTCGTCATCTCCGACGAGATAAAGGAACAGAGCAAGGCGGCTATCGAGGAGCTTAAAGCTCTCGGTGTCGGCAAGACCGTCATGCTGACCGGCGACAACGAAACCACGGCAAAGGCTGTGTCAAACGAGCTTGGGCTTGACGAGTTCCACGCGGGACTTCTCCCGGCGCAGAAGGTCGAGCAGGTCGAAAAGCTGTTTGACAGCATCTCCGGCGGCAAAAAGCTCGCATTCGTCGGCGACGGCATAAACGACGCGCCTGTGCTTGCGCGCGCAGACGTAGGTATCGCAATGGGCGCGCTCGGCTCGGACGCCGCGATAGAAGCCGCCGACATAGTGCTCATGAAGGACGACCCGTCGTCGCTTGCAGACGCGCTGCGCATCGCGAAATACACCAAGCGCATAGTTACCCAGAACATCGTGCTCGTGCTCGCGGTCAAGGTCATTATCCTCGCGCTCGGTGCGCTTGGTCTAGCCGGAATGTGGATCGCTGTATTCGGCGACGTCGGCATCATGATGATCGCGGTACTCAACTCCATGAGAATACTGAGAAGAAAGAGTCGGTAACAAAACAAAACAATATAATAAAACACAAAATTCTCCGGCAGTCGGATCGATATCCAACTGCCGGAGTATTGTTTTATTGAGTTTATTCCGCAGCGTCTCCGCCGCCTGCATCGCCGCCTGCATCAGCGGGAGCAGCAGGTGCCGCATCTCCGCCGCCTGCGTCAACGGGAGCGTCTCCGCCGCCTGCATCTACCGGAACATCACCGCCGCCGACGTCTCCGCCTGCGTCAACGGGAGCGTCTCCGCCGCCTACATCAACGCCTGCGTCACCGCCTGCATCTCCGCCGACGTCAGCGCCGTCGTCGCCGTAATCTTCCTCTTCATCGTCGTAGTAGTCCTCGCCGTACATATTGACGTTGTTGTTGTGCTCGTAGTACTGCTCATATTCGCCTGTAGCGGAGCTGGTCGCCTGAACGCTGACCGTGTTCTGAGACTCGCTTGCGTGTATCTCGCCCCACGTCGTATACGTCTCGTTATAACCGCCGTGATATGTGCAGTATTCAGGCAGGCTGCTCTTGTTGTAGTAGCCGTAGTAACCGGCGCCGCAGCCTGTGTTTGCGAGCAGACCTGTGTACGGGCAGTATTTGCAGACGATAAGATCGTCCGGGAAAACGTAGTCCTTGTGCTCCTTGCCGGTAAGATACTGCTCCATGAGAATTTTCCAGAGCTTTGTGGCAACGGTCGCGTCGGGCACCGTTCTCGGTGTGTCGTAGCCGACCCAGATCGACGCCGCCGCGTAAGGCGAGCAGCCGCAGAACCAGGAGTCGTTGTCGGCGTCGGTCGTACCTGTCTTGCCGATGATATCCCAGCCGTTGATCCTTGTTTCGCCCGCGTTCGTCGAGTGTGAGGTCTGGATATTGAAGTTGAGCAGACGGTTCATGATAGCCGCCGTCTCTTCGGTGAGAGCCTGAATGGGATCCTGCTCTCTGTTGTCGAAGATGATGTTGTCTTCCGCGTCTGTTACATAATAGTAGGTGTAGGGCTTGTACGACTTGCCGCCGTTTCCGAGCAGCGTGTACGCCTTAGCCATTTCTCTTACGGATACACCGCCGTTGAAACCACCGATTGCAAGTCCGGCGCAGTTTTGTGAGTCGATCTCGTAATTAAGGTGAGACCAGCCGAGCTTATTTGTAACGTAGTCATACGCATAGCGAATGCCGTCGCCGCCGTTGGGGTCAACCTGATTTACAAGAACCTGTGCAGGCGGACAGTTTGCGGACATTTCGAGCGCAGTTGGCAGCAGCATATCGCCGTTAAACGACATATACCAGTTGTTAGGACCTGCCGCGCCCGTATCCTGGAACCAGTTATCGAGCGGAACATCGTGAACTATAGATGAATAATAAAGACTGCCGTTGTTGATGGCAAGCGGATATGCCGTTACGCCCTTGATCGTAGAACCCGGCTGCAAAGCAGAGTCAACGGCTCTGTTCCACTCGAGGTTTACTTCTTTTTCTTTGCTTGAACCGA
>OMPZ01000151.1 GCA_900313125.1 uncultured Eubacteriales bacterium
TCTCTTATTCGGACTGCTCATCAACAACGTTGTCATAAAACACGCCATTGCGCGCGCGCGTCCGTTCGACACATACAGCGACCTGGTGACGCTGATAAAAAAGCCTACCGACTATTCGTTTGCTTCGGGGCACACTACGGCGTCGTTTGCCGCAGCCGGTATACTTGTGAGATTCCTGAACAAGCCGCTGGCGACAGCCGCTGTCTGCTACGCCGTTCTTGTGGGTTATTCGAGACTGTATCTCGGAGTGCATTACCCGACCGACGTTCTGTGCGGCTGCCTGATCGGCATTTGCGCAAGCCTGCTTGTATACCGCTTGTACGAAATAAAATTTGACCTCGAGAAGTATAAGCTCAGACCTTTGAAGGTGTAAAAAAACGGGACGCTCGCTGCGCCCCGTTTTTGTTTTTAATTTTTAGATCTGCTCCATAACTGAAACATCGTGCTTGACTCTGTCGTGCTCCTCGGCGCGCTTGCCGTTGTTCCAATGGTCAAGTGTGCCTACAAGGTAGCCTGTGATCCTTCTGATACGCTCGAAGTTCTTCGGCTCGAAGTGATACTTGAGGTCAACGTAATCGCCGTCAACATTGATGTCAAGCTGTGTGATCTTCTGGTCGGAATGCTTGCCGATAACGTACTTCATGTAAGCATTCTTTTCTTCTTCGGAAATTGTTCCGCCTATAACATTGACTATCATAAAACTGCCTCCTTGATGCAGATGTAAATAAAACTTCCTTAATAATTATTATATCACTATGCAAATCAAAATTCAAGTAGAAAATAAGAATAATTACTAATTTTATTTAAGTTTTTTATTCCGAATATTCTATTGCTAATTACCAAAATAAGCACGTTATAAATGGAGTAATTCGACAAAAATAATTCTTTTAAGCAATTATAAAATGCGTAAAAAAGATTATAATAATTTAATAGTGCGACAAGTCTACCTTTTTCATTTATGAAAGGAATCAAAACATGGCTAAGAAGAATGACAAAGAGCCCCTTGAAGGGTACGATATTCTCGGCAGCTACGACGAGCCGGAACGGCCGGCGGCAAGACCGAGCATCAGCAAGAAGAAAAAGAAGAAGAAACGAATGATAATACGAAATGTCGTTGTCGTGACGCTTGCTGTGATAATGGCGCTCACGGGTACGGGTTTCATTTATTATTACAAAACGATCGACTCGCTGAATTACAGCGATACCGGCGATTTTGACGAGAGCGAAAATTACTCCGCAGACCGTCGAAAGGAAAATGTCGATTACGATATAGATATCAACGAGGGCACGGTCAATATGACCGTAGGCGAGGGGCAGCTTCTCAACGACCCTATGGTGCTCAACGTTATGCTTTTCGGTGCCGATAAGAACGACGGTACCAGCCAGCGAAGCGACACGATGATTATGCTGTCGATCGACAACAGGCATAAAAAGCTGAAGATAACCTCGTTCATGCGCGACCTCTGGGTGTACATTCCCGAGTACGGCTACAGTAAGCTCAACCACTCGTTCGCTTACGGCGGCCCCAAGCTCGCGATAGCTACTATCGAGCAGAATTTCGGCGTCAATATCGACAGATACGCGATCGTTGATTTCAAAAGCTTCCGAAAGATAATCGACATTCTCGGCGGAATCGACCTTGAGCTTACGTCAGAGGAGATCGACTACATCAACTGGCAGTGCTGGAAAAACAATCAGGTCGAGACGCGCCACGAGCTGCCCGACACGCCCGGTATAGTTCATCTCAACGGCAGGCAGGCGCTCTGGTACGCCCGCAACAGAGGTGACGAGGAGGCAGGCTACTCCGGCAGCGACTTTGACAGAACAGACCGCCAGAGAAAGCTTCTCAGAAAGCTTGCGAGCGATATGAAGTCGGCGTCGCTGACAGATATAATCGCCATCGTCGATCAGATCGGTCCGCTCGTTACAACGAACCTCAAAAAGAACGAGATCACAACGCTTGTAGCCAATTCTCTGACATATCTCTCTTACGATATGGTCGAGCACAGGATCCCGTCCGACGGCAACTACGACGCCGCATGGCACTACGGAATGTCAACGCTTGACATCGTAGACTGGGACGCAGAGCGAAAGGATCTTGCGATATTCGTTTACGAGGAGCTTGTTACCGACGCGCTTGACGGTTACATGACATTCGACATGAAATGATGATTCAAGTATAAACCACAATACCGACTCTTAGGGGTCGGTATTTTTTGTGTGATACTGATCTCTGATTAAAAGCTTTAAAAGGACTTTTCGAGGATAATCTTTGCAAGACAAGGAAGAGGGCGCAGTAATACTGTCCGCGAGGAAGAAAAAATCAGATGTGCGGAGACAGCTTTCGTCCATGACAAAGTCGGGCGGAATTGTCAGCGGATACTATCCGCAGGAATACTGACGTATTTCAAGCCCGATGACGCAGCATTGCGGAAATTAGACCGAAAAGACATAAAGATCTTAATTAGGGAGCAGCATGAAAAAAGAAAGCGCGGCGGCATCATTGAAATGCCTGTCCGCGCTCTCAAAAAGGAGTGATCCGAAAAACTATCCTATTTTAACGCCCTTGTCTCTGTAGCCGACCGTGTAGCGGAGAATCGCGAGACTGTCGTCGGTCGCCGCGACGCTGTCGCCCGTAACGTCGGCGAGAGCGATCTGAGTGTTGTCAAACTTCATAAGACCTACGGTGTAGCGAAGTATCAGCAGCGCGTCGTCGGAGGATATCTCGTGGTCGCCGTTGACGTCGCCCATCATACCCTTTGTGATCTGGAACGTGCTTGTGATGATACCTGTGTATGCGCCTATTCCGCGTACCGTTATGTTGGCAAGTCCGATCTCGGTGTTGTTGCTGTACTCGACCGTGTAGTCGAGACCCTCTCTGAGTGTCTCGCTGCCGTTTGTGATCGTGACCTTCGGCGTTCTCGCTTCGCCTGTATACGCTACCGCCGTCGGGATATCGACAACGCAGTCGTCGAGCGAGGTCGTGCCAAGCTGATCGACATAGCTGTCGGTGAAGGTCGCGCCGCAGATCTTGCAGGTATGCAGCGTATATCCGCGCGCGGAATGTGTGGGCGCGATCACCTGATCGCTGTAAACATGGTTGCACTCAATTATAAATGAAAGGTTTACGGAGTCTGTGTAGTTGCCGATGCCGGTGATCTTGATATTCGCAACGCCCGGTTTAGTGTTGTTTGAATACTCAAGCTTAAAGTCCTTGCGGTTCTGGAGAAATTCGCCGCCGCAGTCGATGATAACGGACGGTGTGAGCGGACTTCCCGTGCAGATCTGCTTGTCGATCGCCGTGACCGTGATCTCCGCGTCGGTAAGCGGTCTGGGCAGGATATCGAACTGGAACTGTGCAAAGCTCTTGAATCTGCCGATACCTCTCATGATGACTGTTGCCGTGCCGACCTTGGAGTTGTTTGCGTACTGGAGAACGTAGTCCACATTCTCAATGAGCGCGTCGTCGCCGATGTTTACGACCGGCTTAGGCTCGTAGGGGATATGGTTCGGGTTGAAAACAACATCGTCAAGATAAAGCACCTTGCCCTGGTTGAGCGAAATGCGTCCGTCGTCGGTGTCGGAGTCCTCGTCCGTCATGATAAGCTCGGTCGTGTTGTCGGTATCGATGTTTCCGCCGGATTCCGTTATCTGGAAGCTTACCTTGCCCGTGCCGGTGTAATTTCCAAGTCCGGTAATAATGGCGTAGCCCGTGCCGACTTCGACATTGTTGATGTATGTTACCGTGTAATCAGCGTTTTCGGTAAGTGTTTCGCCGTCGTATCTGAGCGTAACTATAGGCGTGATCGGGCTGCCTGTATATCCGAACGACGAGCCTGTTATCGTGGCGGTGCATTCAAGAATGCTTACGCCGGGTATTTTGTCAACGAAATTGTCCTTATAGCTGTCGCCGCACATGGTGCAGGTATGAAGAGTAAAGCCCTGGTCGTTAGCCGTCGGAGGAACGACCTTTTCTTCGTAGTTGTGGTCGATCATGGGTATCTCGGTCTCTACTGTCTGGTGACATTTGTTGCAGACCTTCGACATAATGCCGGTCTCGGTACAGGTAGCTTCGCGCTTTAAGACAGGTTCGGTGGAGTCTGAGTGATCGCAGTAAACTTCAAATACGCAGTCGCGCCTGTCTTTGTAGTTTCCCTGCCCCTGAAGAATAATGGTAGCGTTACCCGGGTTTACATTGTTTTGATACGATATTTTATAATCTGTGCCTTCGGTCAGAAGGATCTTCATGCAGGTGACCTCTACCTTAGGAGTCTGCGCTTCTCCGGTGTAATCCACCTGCTGAGCGTAATTTACTTCGATCTCTTCGTCGTTTAGCGAGCGGGTGCTGATATTGAAGCCTATCGTTCGCTCGGCAGTATAGTTTCCTTTGCCGACTGCTGTGAGAGCCGCGCTGCCGATCTCTGTGTTGTTTGTATAAGAAAGCTCATAATCAACGCCCTCGATAAGAGTTTTGCCGGCGAAGGTGACTGTAGGCTTCGGCTCGTAAAACTGCTTGATAGGCGAGTAAAGCTGAGGTTCTATGGTGGAGAACTCGGCATTGACTATCTTTGCATAGACCGTGACTTCACATTGGTCTATCTTGCTGCCCGACCTTACGGTGATTATCGTTTTGCCGAGACCTGTCGCCGTAAACTGACCTTTAGACGAGATAACGCCAACGTTTTCGTTTGACGATGTCCAGAGAGGGGAGGTGTTGCCCATGTTGTTTCCGTGATCGTCCTTTATCGTCACGCCAAAGGTCCAAGAGCCTTCCATCTGTTTGTTGACTTCTATGTCTTTTGTCGGGATCGAGCCGTCATCTGAAACATTGACGTTAGTCATGATGACCTGCGAGGTCGTAAACGCGACCACGCTGATGCTTGCTTCGCGTCCGGAAGCCGTGCGCGCCGTAATGCTGACATTTCCGTTTTTGATCGCTCTGATATTTCCTTCCGAGTCGATCTGAGCCGTTTCGGGGTCGCTCGATGTCCATGAAACTATACGGTCGGAGTGCTGATACGGGTAATTTCCTTCGATCGTAAGGTCTGCCTTGATAGTGGAAAGGTCGCCGATATTCAGCGATTTCGGCGTGGGATAAGCATTTCCTTCCGTATCGACAAACCTGATCTTGTCGCAGGCTCTGAGTACCTGTATGCCGAAGTTGCGGCATATCGACTCGTCGTTTTCGGCGTATGCCTTTACCAGAACGGTGCCCTCAGAGCTGCCGTGTATCGTGATCGAATCATCGGTCTCGCCCGAGATAGTGACAGTTGCGTTGTCGTTGTTCATTATCGTCCACTTTACCGCGTCGTCGGGCGTGGTGCCGTCCTCCGCTGTAAGCGCCGCCTTGATCGTCAGATCCTGGTTGTTGAAAATATTAAGCGTACTGCCCTCGATGATCTGAGGCTTAACGCCGTTGACCTCATAGTAAAGAGTAAGTCCGTCGGAAGCCTTTCTCGGATCGACCGTGACCTCGCATTGACTTGAAACGCCGGAGACGAGCGCGGTCGCTTTAACTGTCACCTTGCCCTCGGCGATACCGGTGAGCACAGCCTTCTGTGTGTTGCCGAACTCGCCCGTATCGGAAGGTACGATCGTCGCTATATTGCTGTTTGAAACGCTCCATACGATCTCCTCGTCGGCGTCGTCGGGATCCATTTTTGCCGCAAGCTCGATCGGAACGCCCACTCTCGTTGAGAAGGACGAGCCTTCCGCCGCGGAGGTTATCGTCAAGGCAGTCGCCTTTTTGATGACTCTGATCTTCTGCTCGGCGTAGATGTTCTGATCCTCCGCGTAAAGAGTGATCGTCGCGCTGCCCTGCTTGAGAGCCTTTACAAGACCGCCCGAGGTCACTGTAATAACGGACGCGTCGCTCGATACCCACTTGAAATTATCGGTAGCGTCGCTCGGAGTGATCCTGCTTTTTATCTGATATGCGTCGCCGACCTCAAGGGCTGTCGGCGCGTCGGTAAATTCGATGCTCTGAGCCGTGTTGGCGTTCACGATATTTACATGAATGTATTTCGGCACGGTCTTGACGTAAGCGTTCATGGTATCGCCGGACGTGCCGTTGGCGTAGATCAGCTTATTGCCGAAGCTGTACTGACGCGGCGAGCTTGACGTCGCGTTGAACTTTGACACGATAGTTACCGTGCCCTCTTTGTTTGCGGTGAAAACGCCCGTCGGTGATATGACCGCTTTGTCGGTCGACGACGACTGGCCGACGCCTTCATAATTACCGTCGTACACAGCCCATACTACGGTGTCGTTTGAATCAGCCGGGATAAGCTCTGTCGTGAGGTGATATGAATGCCCCTTTACAGCCGTCACCGTGGTGGCGTTGGTGGGGCAGAGGTCGTTGAGCGGCAGCGGTTCGCTGCTGCCGTCCCAGAAGATCTTCATATCGGTCGCAGGGTTGAAAACGGTGACTCTGATCGTTGAAGCAGCGGTATTTTTCTTGTTTGAGAACGTGATGGTAACGTTGCCCGCGGTGAGCGGCGTTTTAGTGCCGTTGTTTTCGTTGTAGGCGCTGAGCTTGAGCGTCCGGCTCGTTTTGCTGCCCGACGCCGTCAGATCCTCGACATTCAGGCTGTTGTTTGGCGTGCTGACCTCATAAAAAAGCTCGTCGTCCGAAACCGAGGTGTTTCCGCTCGCGTCTGCAAGGCTTATCGTCAGGGTAATGCTCGTGCGTCCGTTTGCGATGTCCGAATTATCGAGATTGATGACCGGGTTCGCTGCAAGGTTGGTATTGAGCGAATCGTCGTGGACAAGTATCTGCGATGCAGCGTTTGCGGCGGACACTTCTATCGGCAGGGTATCTGCCGAAACATAGGCGGTGCTTGTACCGCACGAAAAAA
>OMPZ01000086.1 GCA_900313125.1 uncultured Eubacteriales bacterium
AAAGTGACTGGATATTTCGCTAAGGCGAGGTGATTTCAAGGAAAAAAGCGGAGGAATACTGTCGTATTCCGAGCATTTTTGACGATGTAAATCACCCGCATTAGTAGAAATAGACAGTTGCTTTGATTTTTCAAACAGCCCCTAGTTTTCTCGGATAATTACTCGCCGCTCTCAAGCGTGCCGAGACTTTCGGCTTTGAGATAAGCGTTGATAAAGCCGTCGATCTCGCCGTCCATAACTGCGGAGACGTTGGCGTTTTCAAATTTCGTGCGGTGATCCTTCACGAGCGTATACGGCATGAACACATAGGAACGTATCTGGCTGCCCCATGTGATCTCCTTCTGAACGCCCTTGATATCCTCGATCTTTTCGAGATGCTCCTTCTCCTTGATCTCAACGAGCTTTGAGATGAGCATCTGCATAGCGATCGCCCTGTTCTGGAACTGGTTGCGCTCCACCTGCGACGCTACGACGATACCCGTAGGCTTATGCGTAAGGCGAACGGCGGAGGACGTTTTGTTGACCTTCTGACCGCCTGCGCCGCTTGCGCGGTAAACCTGCATTTCGATATCCTCTTCGGGGATAACTATGCTCGTGTCCTTTTCGATCTCGGGCATGACCTCGAGAGACGCGAACGACGTCTGACGTCTGCCCGAAGCGTCGAACGGAGATATCCTGACCAAACGGTGAACGCCCGCTTCGCTCTTGAGGTAGCCGTAAGCGTTTTCGCCCTCGACAACTATCGTTGCGCTTTTTAGACCGGCGGTATCGCCGTCGAGATAATCGACCGTTTTGATCTTGAAGTTATGACGCTCTGCCCAGCGACCGTACATTCTGTAAAGCATCTCTGCCCAGTCCTGCGCTTCTGTTCCGCCGCTGCCTGCGTGGAACGTAAGGATAGCGTTGTTTTTATCGTACTCGCCCGTGAGAAGAGTCGAAAGTCTCTGCGCTTCAAGATCGGCTTTGACCTTTTCGTACTCCTCCTTTGCCTCGTCGAGAAGGGAGATATCCTCCTCCTCGTTGCCGAGGTCGATGAGCGCGATAACGTCCTCATACGCGCTGACGAGGTTATCGTAATTTTCTACTTTATTTTTAAGGAAGCCCGTTCTCTGAAGTATTTTCTGAGAATTTTCCGTATCGTCCCAGAATCCGGGCTCGGCAGCCTTATATTCGAGCTGCTCGATTTCCGACTTACACGCTTTCAATCCGAGCGCGTCGGCGAGATCCTTGATCTCCGGCTCCAGCTCCTGCGCCGCAAGCCTTAATTCTTCAAACTGTACCATATCATTACCTCTGACTCGTTTTACGAATTTTTATCTATTCTATATTATATTATGAAACCCGAAAAAAGTAAAGCTTTTTTTATTCGCGCCCAAGCGGGCGCGGGCAATTGCGCGGTTTAGTTTGAGTAGGGCGATACTTCATCGCCGCGCGGCTCGGCGTGTCCGGCACGCCTACTATATTTTTGACTTTCAAACAACGTACATTCAGAAAGAAAACCTTGCGCCCTGCACCGCAGCATACACCGAAGTGCGTTAGAGCGAGAAAGCTGTCGGGGGTGATTTTTTAGAAGGGGCGGGTCTCCTGTGGAGACCGAGGCTTCAGCAGAAGCACCGACCGACGCGGCAGCGAAGAACCGCGCAGCGTTTTCCGCCGTACTTTTGCGGTTAAATAGCATCTGTTCCGCATCTTAACAAAGTAGGCGCATTGGATGTGCCGAGCCGCGCGGCGAGAAAGTTGTGTTTTAAACTAACTATAACCGCGTAATTGAAAAAAGGTTGTAATTTGTGTTGGGATTTGGTATAATAATATGAGGTGTAAAGGATAATTGAAATTTTGCCTTAAAGGAAGGTGGAAACATGGATTATAAAGGACTGAAGTGCGGTATCTGCGGAGCGGACTTCGCAGACGGCGATGACGTTGTCGTTTGCCCCGACTGCGGAACGCCTATGCACAGAGCCTGCTATAAAGAAAAGGGCGGCTGCCCGAATGCCGATAAGCACGGCGAGGGCTTCGTTTTCGACGGCTTTGATATCATAAAGGACGCGGCGCAGGGCAAGGCAAAAGTACCCGTGCAGGAAAACAAGATCAAGCTCGAAAAGCCGCAGGCAGAAGTCGGCGAGCCTGTTCAGAGCGACACTCCGGAGGGCAATACAGGCACGGCAAACAGCTATTATACAAGATCGTGTCCTATCTGCGGCAATACGAACAGACCAAGCGCGAATTTCTGCGACAACTGCGGCACAAGGCTTTCTACGGTAAACGCGCCGAGTATCGCGACCGCCGGGGATATAGATTACAGCGATCCGCAGTTTTTTGCGTCTTACGCTCTCGGTCAGGCGTCGGACGTTCCCGCGTCGGACGTTTATGAAGACAACGTTACAGCAGGCGACGTCGCGTGTTATGTCGGCGTGAACACGCCGTATTACCTCGGCGCGTTCAGAAAGATCAAGGACGGTATCGGGAAATTCAATTTCAGCGCGGCTGTTTTTTCGGGCGTATGGTTTTTGTACAGAAAGCTATACAGACCCGGCGCGCTCCTGCTTTCGGTCGAAGCGCTGCTCTACGCTTTGAAAATGTACTTCACGCGCTCGCTGAGCCTTGACGTTATGAACAAGCTGCTCGCGACCGTGGGCATGACCGTCAACAATATGTCTCAGCTCACCATGGAGCAGTATACGAAGCTGTCGATCGAAATGCAGAAGCTGCCCGTCGAGGAGCAGATACTTATGATGATGCCGACGCTTCTGCTGATACTCCAGATCGTCGTTATGATCGTCAGCGGCTCTGTCGCAAACAAGCTCTACTACAAGCGCTGCATCGAGCAGATCAAGGAAGTCAAAGCAAGTGCAGCCGAAAATTCGCTCCCGCGCTCTGAGGTGTCGCGCTCGCTCTACCTTTCGGGCGGCGTCAACGCCATGCTCGCGGGGATATTCGGTTTCATATATATCTTCCTGCTGTTTATGTAAAGCATCAAAAACGCCTGTGTGTTATCACGCAGGCGTTTCGCTGTTTTCGGGAATATTTTTTACCGCGGCGGAATACACTATATAAAAAACTCGGGGTGATAATTTGAGTTCTTACACAAGTGTCAGGAAATTCACAGCCGTTTCCGCGGCGATATCTCTGCTCACGGGTGCGGCGGTCGGCGTGTTCGTCAGCGCCGCATTGCTCGCACTTTGCGCCGCGATATTCGTCAAAGCCGGAGTTGTGCCGACGAGCGCCGCCGCTGCGATCGCAATTGCCGCAGGCACGCTCGGCTCGTTTTTCGCGGGGTACTTCACAGTCTCGCTCTGCGGCAGCCGCGGTATGCTCATGGGCGCGCTGTCGGGGCTGCTGCTGTTTTTCGCGATAACTGCCGCCGGAGCTATCGCAGGCTCGACGGGCGCTTTTGCCGCGCTGCTTCTGCGCGGAGCCGTATTTATCATCAGCGGCAGCATCGGCGGCATCGTCCGTGTAAACAAGCGCGTCAGGGTACGATAAATAAATAAATAAACGCCGGCGGTCCGTTAAAACCGTCGGCGTGATCTTTTGTACACGAGATCATTCGCAAAAGGATCTGTAAATGAGATTGCCGTGCTGCGGCTCGCTGCAAGCCGTCATGACTGCTTTTCAAAAGATCTCAGTATTAAAGCATAGTCTCCAAGTATGAACTCATCGCCTGTACTAAGAGAGATCTTTTCGCTGACATTCGTCTTTTCTCCGTCAGACATTATAAAGGTGCCATTCGTTGAACCCATATCCTCGAGGTATATCGAATCATCCTCAACAAAAAGCTTGCAGTGCGTCCTTGAAACATAAGGATCACCGGTTATGACTATATCGCACGTCTCTTCCCTGCCTATTACGACCGCATCGCCAAAGCTAAGCTGTGCTGTATAAACAGCAGCGTTATCCGGAGCTTCAAGCGTTATGGAATAAGAGCTTTCTTCTGTTGTCGTTTCGTTTGCGGGGAGATCCTCCTTCGCGTTACCGCACGCAGTACATATAACGACCAAAAGGATCGGCAATATCAGCAGTACCGCATTGCGTATGGCTTTTCTCATTCAAAATACCTCTTGAGGAGACCTGCAAAGCCTGCGCCGTGACGAGCCTCGTCCTTAGCCATCTCGTGAACCGTATCGTGGATAGCGTCGTAGCCGCGCGCCTTAGCTCTCTTAGCGAGATCGAACTTGCCTGCGCAAGCGCCTGCCTCGGCGTCAACGCGCACCTGAAGATTCTTCTTTGTGGAGTCGGAAACTACCTCGCCGAGGAGCTCAGCGAACTTTGCTGCGTGCTCTGCTTCCTCAAAAGCGTAACGCTTGAAAGCTTCCGCGATCTCGGGATAGCCCTCTCTGTCGGCTGCTCTCGACATTGCAAGGTACATACCTACCTCGCTGCACTCGCCGTTGAAGTTGGAAACGAGATCTGTGTAGATGTCGTCCTCTACCTTGCCCTTCGCGCCCTCGCCGATAAGGTGTACCGTAGCGTAGGACATCTCGGACTCTACCTTGTTGAACTTCGATGCCGGAGCCTTACAGATAGGACAGACCTCGGGAGCGGCGTCGCCCTCGTAAATATAACCGCATACTGTACATACAAACTTTGCCATAATAAATTACCTCCTGTAATAGTTGACGTTTATTTAGCCCCGTATAGCGTCGGGGCTGCCTGACGACCGTCTGAGCGTATCAGCACTTGTCGCAGCTTCCGTAAAAAATAAGGTTGTACGATTCGACCTCGCGCGCGCCGTCGATGTACGTTTTGTCGATGATATCGGGAATGCTCTCGGTGAAAAACACGTCGATCACTCTGCCGCACTTTTTGCAGACGAAATGCGAGTGCTTCGATATGCGCGCGTCGTACCTTTCGCAGCCGTCTACCACAGCGACCGATTTTATCGCGCCGTTGCTTTCAAGCAGCTTGAGATTTCTGTAGACAGTACCGAGACTCAGGTCGGGATATTTCGGTTTCAGGGAATTGTATATCCAGTCAGCCGACGGGTGAGTGTCTGTTGACAAAAGCAGCTCGTATATTGCCTGTCTCTTTCTTGAATAATTTTGCGTTCTCATAATTACCCCTGATAAATTAAGTTGCAAAACAATAATTATTACTCTTTTCAGTATTATAATATAAAAAATGCAATTTGTAAAGGGGAAATTTAAATCTTTTGTCTCTTTTCCGCAAATTTTTTTACTCCCTCGCCAAAAGCCATACAGCATAGTGAAAGAACCATTGTTATAGCAAGGAATAATAAAAGCTGTTTCATATACGAGCCATCGGCGAACTCTATCTTCAGCGTATAATACCGCGCTATCGAATGACAAAGAAACACGGGAAGACTCAGCCTGCCGAGGAAATACACAAATTTGTTGTTGAGAAAAACGAACGTGTCTGTATTGTAAAACGTAACAGCCGCAGCAGGCACAAGCAGCAGTACCATTGCAGGCTGTATAGAATTATCATAGCTGCCCGCCATATACAGGAAAAACAGCGCGTAAACTATCAACGCGAACGCGGAAAGAATATACTTTCCAAAACGTTTGAACACGCCGCTTTTTACAGCATAAAAGCAAGTGCAGCCAATAGATATCTCTGCAAACGCACGCATCATTCCCAAATTGATAAAGCCTTCCCAAGAGGGTGCGCTGACATTGAAGGTGCCTTTTTCCTTAAAAATAAATCCAAGAAAGACAAGCGACAATACAGGAGATACATAAAGCGAGTAAAACTTTCCGTATTTCAGCAATACAGGCGTCAGTACAAACATAGCGATCATCATAGCTGAAAGATACCACACCGGCACATACCAATCCGCCGTTTTAAAACCAAACATCTGCAGCGTAAGGAAGGTGGGAACTGACTGTGCCATTTTTATCAGCCACGATCTCAGCGAAAGATGGAAATAAGGTATCCACGCGATAGACGTCATGATGATAACGGCAAGATAATCGTATGCAAATGAAAGGTATTTTTTCCACATAAATGAAAGGCTTGTTGAAAGAAGCTGTTCCCCGTTCTCTGCGTTCTTTTTTGAAAGCGAGCTTGCGAAAAGGTAACCCGACACCAAAAAATAGAATTCAACAGCAAGATAGCCCGCTTTAAACTTCTCGGTATCGTACTCAACAGAACATCCCAAATGGTACACGGCGATCACGAGAGCAAACAAAAAACGCAAAAGCTCGATCTTGCCGTTGCGGGCTTTTTTCGCGCTGCTTTGGGCGCGTGTACTAATAGTTTTCTTTTTACCCATAAAAAGGCCCCCGATTTAAAATTGCTCCCTGCGTCTTGCAGGGAGCAGGTGAAGAATTATTTGCTGATCCTGATCACGTCGTCGTAAACGCGCTTGCAGCTCTGGTCGTCGAAGAACGGATAGAAATCCTCGATCCTCTTGATGTACTTGTCGCTGTTTTTGCAGTCGTTTTCAACGTACTTTACGATAGCGTCTACCGTGCTGTCAAGGTCGCGGCATACGGGACCGAAGCCGTTGTCGTCGTAGCTGAAATAGCCCTCGTCATAGGAGTGACCCCTGAAGAACTCGTCCTTGTCAAACTGCGAGTAAACGACAGGCTTTTTGAGGTAGCCGAAGTCGAAGAACACGCTCGAAAAGTCGGTAACGAGCAGCGCGGACTGTGCAAACTGCGTCTGATAATCAACGTAGCCGTGATTTACCTTGAACACGTCGTTCTCGGTAAAGTCAACGTACTGCTCCGTAAACAGCGGGTGCAGGCAGAACAGTCCCTCGTAGCCCTTGTCCCTCATCACCTTGAGCAGCTTTTCGTTATTGATAAGACCGTTGTAGAACTTAAAGAAATCGCTGTCCTTAAAGCCGTCGTAGTATACGCTCGTATCCGTTTTGGGGTCTACACACTTGCTGAGCGTCTTTCTCCATGTCGGGATAATGAGCACCTTTTTCTTAACGTCCTTGCCCATGCGGGTGAGGTTGTCAAAGCGCGGGAAGCCGGTCAGACGCACCTCTTCTTCTGTGTAGAAGTACTCGCCGTCGAGTATCGACTTGTACTCGGGCTTGCCCGCCGTTACGAACAGCTTGATATTCTTGTTTGTCTTATTGAGCCAGCCGGAGATATCGTCCTTCGTGATACCGTGCTGCAGGAACACGAACTTGTAGTTATACAGGTCGGACATAAACCTGTAATCGCCGCCGTACGGATTGAGAACGTAGTCGCTCGCCTGAGAGGAGATGACGTTTTCACTCTGGAGAGTCATGAGCCTGAAACGCAGGGAGTCGAAATCGAGCACCTTGCCGACCTTCGCCATCTTGCCCCAGTCCTCGCTGTCCTTCTGCAGAACGAAGTACGGCTTGATACCTCTGTGCTTTACGCTGTGAACGTAGCGGAAGAAATGCTCGCCGTTGTCGCCTGCCTTGTTCGGGCGGTCGGAAATGAGCCAAACGTGCTTGTTGAACGGTCTCATCAGATAGTAAAGAAGTCTCGTCTTGATGAGGTAGGCCTTCTTAGACTGTCTGAGCTGATCCCAGTATTCAAGCTCATATTTCAGGTGTCTGCGCTTTTTGTAAGGAATTATCTTCAGATCCGTGTCTTTTGTTCGGATAATGAAATCACCTGTAGGCCAATAAGCGAGGTCGCCGCCGTTTGACGGCAGATGAGCGAACTTACCCATTGCAACGAAAACGGGAGTAACGTATGTATTCTTGAACACAACGAAGAACGACACGCTGTTAGTCTTGCCCTTTTTGAGAGGAATCTCAAACTTGAAGCCCTTGCCGTCGAACTCCTTGAAGCCGAGTATCTCCGTGTCGTATTTCTTTGTGAAATATCTTTCGGGGTCGTACTTCTTCCCGCCGCACTCGGCAAAGAAGGTGTAGTCCTTCGTGTCGAGGAAGAGATTGTCCTTGCCCTCGAGAATGAGCTTGTCGTCCTCGATCTCCATGAACGTAAGGCTGAGCAGGCTGCGGACGTTTACAAGGTCCATAAGACAAACGTTGTCGTAATAGAGCTTGCCGTGGTCGCAGGTGAGCGCCTTTGTGATATCCGTGCTGTACTTCGTGTTGAGCGCGTAGACCTTCGCGCCGACGCTCATGTTTTTCTGCACGAGAATAATTCTGTCGCTGATGTACGAGAGCGTTTTGTTCATGATGCGCTTGTATTCCTCGAGCTTATCGTTCGAGAGCATACCCGCTATGTTTTTGCCGAGTCTCCACTTGAGGTCGTACATTACGGTGTACTGGATAAACTCAAGCACTCTGCCGTATCTCTTCAAGGACTGGTCTATAAGATCCTGATGGAAAAACACGGGGGAATCAAAGTAGTAGCTTTCCGAGCTGAGCTCGTTCTGGAGAGCGGACGATTCGTCCTTTCTCTTTCTGTAAAGGTGGAGCGCCTCGCGCACAAGACCCACCTTGCATTTATCGAGAAGAATCGAGTTTATGAACTGCGCGTCCTCGCCGTATTTGAGGTGCGTGGAAAAACGAACTCCGCCGATCGCGCTCGCCTTGATGACCGCGGCTGTTACGTCCATCTGTATCATTTCGTAATTCGAGAGAAGATCCTCTACCCTCGTCTCGCGGAACTTGTAGTCGAGATAGTGGTAATTGTTGGACGCGTCGAAGAACTTCTTTCTTGCGCCTACAACGTCGATCTCGTCGTAGTGCTTTTCAAAAAATTTATAGATCGTCGCAAGAGCGTCCTTCTTCCAGCAGTCATCGGAATCAAGGAAGTTGACGTACTTGCCCTCGACGTACTTGATGCCTGTGTTTCTCGCGGCGCTGACGCCTGCGTTCTCCTGCTTTACATAAACGATGTTATCGGGGTACTTTTTCTGGTAAGCCTTGCAGATCTCCTCGCTGTTGTCGGGGCTGCCGTCGTTTACAAAAATGATCTGGATATTCTCTTTAAAACCGATCGTCTGGTCGATAACGGAATCTACTGTCTCGCTGAGGTACTTCTCAACGTTATACACAGGGATCACGATAGAAAACTTAAACTTGCAGTTCTTTTCCTTTGCCATGTTATTCTCCTTGCTGGTCGTATGATGAATATTACTTCTCAAAGCTCGACTTCTCGGGCAGCAGCTTATCGAACGCGTCGATCACCTGCTGCTTTTGCAGTTCAAAATTCGTGGTATTAACTGTGTCGTTCGTGCATATAAGCTTATATCTGCCTGTTTCGATAGACCTGAGCATCTCGTCAAACAGCGAGTCTTTGATATGGAAGCAGCGTCCGTCGGAGGTACCCTTCGGCTTTGCCGTGCCCTCGGCAAGCTGCCAGAACTTCATCAGCCATTGGTTGCAGTTGTTTTTCGTGCGGAACTTGTCCATGCAGGTCTTGTCGAGCGTTTCGCCCTCAAGTTCCCACATCTTGTCGAAGGTGCTTTTCAGGAAATTGCTCGGCAGGTGGCTGTAATACATACCCGGGAACCACGGCCACATACTGAGAGCCGTCGTTTTGATAACTCTCTTTATACCGTTTTTCGGCGTGTACCATTTGGAGAAATTCTTGTTCATCGCTTCTTTGCGAGTGAAGTGAGTGTTGATTATCTCCATGTCGTTGCCGTTGAAATGACCCGCGCTCGTCTTGCCGAAGAAGATACAGTCGAGACCGTATGTATCGAGCGGATGACCGTTGTCAAAGAAATCGGTCGGCTTTACCGGCGCCGTTATGAACATATCGTCGTTGAAATAAACGAACTGATCGGCAAGACCCTTTATCCTGTGAAGGTTAAGCTCGATCGTGTTCGCGTTGAACGTCGGCAGATACTGCTCGGGAATGTAGTCTTTATGATTTACAACGTTGAGCTTGGGATTGGTGGTGTCGAGCCACTCGGGCAGATGACCCCATGTAACGAAATGCACCTTGTTGACCCACGGCGCAAACTTCTCCACCGCGCGGAACCAATACTGGAGGTTATCCCAGCTTCGGTAGCGGACGATCGTGCTGTCGCCCGTCTTGTTCGACTCGTCGTAAAGGTTCTTTTCCTTCTGCCATTCGGGATCGTTTCCATCGACCCATATCATCACAAAATCTATCTTATCCAAAGCGAGACCTCCTCATGACTTAGCTTTTGACCGCAGCTTTTTTACCGCCGTGTCTGCAAGCTTTTCTATCGTGTCCGTTAGCAGTCTGAACAGCAGAGCCAGAGCGATCGTAGCCGCAAAGCTCAGCGCAAATAAAATGTATTTATTATCAACATAGTTTTTCATCAGCAGCATAGGGATACGCTGAAGAATATATATCTCAAAAACGTATTTACCGAAAAATCTCAGCAGCGGATTGCCGACCTTAACGAATGTTGAAAGAACCAACACGACTATCGCAAAGCCTGTCACAAACAGCTCGTATGACGTAAACGCTGATTTGTGGAACGAAGCCGCCGCAAGCAGGACCGCGCCCAGGGTGAGCACAGAGAGCTGATTAAATCTGAGTTTTTTGAGCCACGCGCCGGCTGTGGGTTCGATCTGCGCGTAAAACATTCCGAGAGGGTACGCTATCGCCGTGTTATACCAGTAGCCTGGTCTGTGCTTTGACATAAATATCAGGAAAACACCCGTCAGCAAAAACATCACATACAGCGCCTTGCGCTTGTCCTTTGAAAAAAGCTTAAAGCTGACAAAGGTGAGAACGTACAAAACGAGCGTGTCAAAGATGTACCAGTTACTGTTGCCTATACCGTCCCAGCCTACAAGTGAAAGCAATATCTTTTTCAGCGGGTATTGATTCCCAAGAAACAGGTTCACAGGGATAAACAAGCTCACCGCAAAGGCGAATCTCAGCCATACGCTCCAAAAACGTTTCGTCATTATCGAATTTACATAAGGCTTGCCTTTTTTCATTATAGAGAGCATGATGCCGTAACCCGAAAAAAACAGGAAAGGAACAACGATGAGCTGACCCGTCCAGCCGTCAACGACCGAAAAGATCTTATCAAATTTTCCCAGCTCGACATACCCCTTGAAGTGACGCATGAAAACGACCAGTACAAAAAAGCCGTTGATGCACAGCGTTTGTTCGCGGGAAATGTAGTCCTTGTTCGGTTTTTTGATACTGATCTTTGAACCAAAAAAGAGTATCACGATTGAAACAAGCAAGATCAGATCCATATATATCTCCGTTTATTTTTTTCACAGCGAAATATTTGCTCGCCGAAAGCTCACTTAGCTTTCTTCGTTTCGTTAAAGCCTGTGTCGAATGAGAACAGCTTCGTTTCGCTCCACCGCGTCGAGACAGGCGTCATTACAAAACGAGCGAGCGAATCAACAGCCGCGCTTACGATATACGCGCCCAGCAAAAGCACAAGGTAGCAAAGCACCGCCGAAAGCGTGCCTTTCGTAAACATTGCTTCCATGCTGATGAACTCCCTCATGATACGGAGCGCTGCCATGTGCAGCAAAAATACTCCGAACGACGCCTTCGCGAGGAAGTTGACAACGCTGCTGCTGCCGATGTCGATAAGTCTGAAGAAATTGAACAAAGCTGCCGCCTGAACGATCACGATGATCGAATCATAGGCGATGATCGCGTTTGTTCCCCACAATTTCGGAAATACAAGCGAAATAACAAGGCTCAGTACGGAACAGCCGAGCGCAATAGCAAGACATTCATATTTATTCG
>OMPZ01000078.1 GCA_900313125.1 uncultured Eubacteriales bacterium
AAAACCAAATTACGATTTTACTTATACGATCGCATAAATATGTTACAATGTGGTAAAAAATCCTTTAAATTGCTCCAAAAGCTATTCCATTTGACAACAATTTATGCTATAATTGACTTGTCTAACATTTTTTCGGCGTTTGCCTGCACGCTTTGAATCGTCAAAATATTATATATTTTCGATACGGCATTCGCGAAATATTTTAACATCATACGAAAGGCTGAATATAAATGAGTAAGATACTTGTAGTTGACGACGAATACAGGATCAGAGAGCTTATCAAAAAGTACGCGGTATTTGAGGGTCACGAGGTGATCGAAGCTACCGACGGTCTTGAAGCTATCTCGATCTGCACAAGGAACCAGTTCGATCTGATAATCATGGACGTAATGATGCCGGAGCTTGACGGCTTTTCCGCCTGCCGCGAGATACGCAAGCGCAGCTCAACGCCGATAATCATGCTTTCCGCGCGCGGCGAGGAGTACGACAAGATCCACGGCTTTGAGCTTGGCATCGACGACTACGTTGTAAAGCCGTTCTCGCCGAAGGAGCTTATGATGCGCGTCAACGCCGTATTAAAGCGCACCGCGCTTGACGACGGTCAGAAGCGCGACGTTTTCACCTTCAAGACGCTTGAGGTCGATTTCAGCGCGCGCATAGTTACGATCGACGGCAAGCGCGTAGACATGACGCCGAAGGAGTATGAGCTTTTTTTCTTCATGGTGAAGAACAAGGGCATCGCACTCTCGCGTGAAAAGCTCATCAACCACGTTTGGGGCTACGATTTCTTCGGCGACGACAGAACGCTTGACACGCACATCAAGCTGCTGAGAAAGAGTCTCGGCGAGTACAGCAAGTGCATCGTAACGCTGCGCGGCGTAGGCTACCGTTTCGAGGCGTAACACAGCATGAGCATAAAGGAATTGCCGGGCAGGCTCAGATCGGCAGCGTCAAAAACAAAATCACGGCTGCGCGGTCTTTCCGAAAAGCTTAGTCCGACCGCATTCAAGGAATTTTTCTCAAAGCTGCCGTCAAGGTTCAAAAAAGAAAACCACGCTCACTCGCTTGCAACGTGGCTCAGTATCTCGTTCGTGACGTTTTCTCTGATAATCCTTGCGGTGCTGCTTGCGTTTCAGACGCTGTTCTTCGGCGCGTTTTACAAGGCGATAAAGACAAAGAACATCACCACCTGTGCGTCCGGCATCATAGACGAGATCGATCATGACCATGTAGACGCGCTGATTGATATGATCTCCATACAAAACGACGTTGACATCACGCTTTCCACGCACGATGTTTACGCAAATTTTCACGAGAAGTATTCGTCGATCGTGACCGACGACAGCAATATCGACGATCTTGAGTCGATGCAGCTCAACAACTATTTCATCGCGGCGCGCAACAACGGCGGCTCGTACATAACGGTCATCAAAGACCCCGAAAAGGAAAAAGTAGACAAGCTCGACGGTAAAAACCTCGACGACGTAAAGCAGACGTTCGAGCACGGACGCTCGGAGCGGCTGATCTACGCCGCAAGCTTTTACGACGATTCCGGCACGGAATATCTGCTGCTTATTGAATCGGTCGTAACGCCCTCGCGCAGCACTATACAGACGCTTCTGCTGCAGCTAAGGATCATCGTTTTTATACTGATCGCGATCTCGATAGTTATGACTGTCGTATTTTCAAAGAGACTTTCAAAGCCGATCGAGAACATCAACAACTCAGCTCGCGAGCTTGCGCAGGGCGACTACGACGTAGAATTTACGGCGCACGGCTACCGCGAGGTAGAGCAGCTCGGCGAAACGCTCAACTACGCGACCTCGGAGCTCAGACAGGTCGATCAGATGAGAAAAGACCTCATCGCGAACGTATCGCACGACCTGAGGACGCCGCTCACGCTGATAACGGGCTACGGCGAGGTAATGAAGGATATCCCCGGCGAGAACACGCCCGAGAACATTCAGATAATCATAGACGAGGCAACGAGACTCACGAGCCTTGTAAACGACCTTATCGACATCTCGAAGATCGAAGCGGGCACGATGAAGCTCGAAGCGAGCGTGTTCTGCATCACCGACACGATAAAGGAGATGTTCGGCAGATACAACAAGCTCAAGGAGCAGGACGGTTTCTCGTTCACGCTCGAGCACGATCAGGACGTTTACGTCTACGCCGATCAGCTCAAAATATCGCAGGTCATCTACAATCTTGTCAACAACGCCGTAAATTACGCCGGCGAAAGCAAGGAGATCACGGTGCGCCAGATCTGCTACGACAACCGCGTCAGGATCGAGGTCATCGACAACGGGCCCGGCATTCCGCAGGAAAAGCTGAAAAACATCTGGGATCGCTACTACAAGGTGGACAAGTCTCACCGCAGCGCAAAGATAGGCACGGGGCTCGGGCTTTCGATCGTAAAGACGGTGCTCAAGCTGCACAAGGCGCAGTTCGGCGTATTCAGCAAGGTCGGCAAGGGCACGGTGTTCTGGTTCGAGCTGTACCGCACCAACAAAGACGGCGAACCGCTGTAAACCAAATATCAAAAATATATCCGGGCTTGCACCAAACGGCAGGCCCGGTTTTATTTATGTTTATTTACCTTTGTTCTTCTGCACCTGAGCCGTGACAGCAGCGCACAGCGGGTCGGGAGTGAGCTTCGACACAGCCGCCATGATCTTCATAGCCGTGCCGGGGATTATTACGGTCTTTCCCTTGACCATTTCCGTAACGGCGTATCTTGCGACGTAGTCGCTCGAAAGCGAAGGCGACGCGAAGTGAACGCCCGCGACCTTATTGAACTCCGTATCGACGGGCCCGGGGCAAAGCGCCGAAACGGTCACAGCCGAGCCGGACTCCTTCAGCTCGTGAGCGACCGACTGCGTAAGTCTGAGGACGTACGCCTTGCTTGCGTAGTATGCAGCCATATACGGACCCGGCGCAAAGCCTGCCATAGACGCGACGTTGAGTATCTTGCCGCTGCCGCGCTCCTTGAAGTCGGCGAGGAACAGCTTGAAGAGAACGTGCATCGTCTCGACGTTCAGGCGGATCATATCGACCTCTTTATCGCAGCTTGACTTTGTGAAATCGCCCCACACGCCAAAGCCCGCGTTATTGATAAGAATGTCTATATTCTCGTCCTTCGTCATCTCGTACAGCTCGCGCGCGCCGTCAGCTCCGCTTATATCGCCGGCGATAATGCGCGGCGTACCGTTCAATGAATCGGCAAGCGCTCTTAGCCTGTCCTCTCTACGCGCCGTGATGATAAGCTCGCAGCCATACGAATCAAAAACGCGCGCAATATCTCTGCCGATACCCGAGCTTGCGCCCGTAACAAGAACCTTTTTTGCCATAACAAACTCCCCCGTTCGTGATAGAATACTGTAATAAGATTCTACCACAAAGTGGAAGAATATTCAATAGTTCAATTACGCCCGGGTATGCACCCGGTGGCAATTGCGCGGTTGTAGTTTGTTTAAGGCACAGCTCTCGTCCCGCGCGGTGCGGAGCGTCCGACGCGCCTACTTGTTTTTTCGATAAACCTCGGCGGAATTGCCTACAGGTGCTTGGGCGTCCTGCCACGTCTTTACTCATTTAAAACCTTCTATATTCGCTGCGGTAATTATCGGCGGGTATACTTCCAAAATATAGTCCTCATGGGTTATCCTCAACGGCGTATCGTTCGCCATAGCGACATCTATTATCTCCCGCCACGCTTCAGCGTTATCTCCGTTTTGAATATTTATCGACGCGCAGTCAAACAGGTCATACTGCGGACAGGTGACTCTTATTGCCGTACCGTTGTAATCGACGATGTAGCAGTCGAACGTGAGGTTTTCAGGATCGTTCTTCATATCGGAAAGTCTCGGGCAGCTTTCAAGAAGCTCCTTTCCGCTGCGCAGAACGGGGTCTGTTTTGTAGTCCCATTTAAGCATGAGCAGAAGATCGCCGTCTACTATATACTGCGCGTAGCCGTCCTGCATCATACAGTCCTCCGGCTCGCCCAGGAGCGCGATCACTTCTTCATACGTCATGTCGCCGCTTATGCCGAGCACCTTCTGAGACGTTATGAAGCCTGCTTCAAGCGGGTTCTCGCTCTCGTCATCGTCTTTCTGAACATCGCTCTCGGTGCTGTCCGTTTGAAGCGGCGTTTCGATTTCTCCTGCTATGAAACAGCCCTCAATACTCCTGCTCTCGGTCGGATCGACCTGAGCCGCTGGTGAAGAACTTGTCGTTTTATCTTCGCTTTGTGAGGAGCTTTTGGCGGACGCTTCGCTGTCAGGTGTCCTCTCCGCCGCAGAGCTTACGTTTTTTTCGGGAACGGAGTTATCGCTGCTGACGATCTTTTCGGAAACGATCGGCTGCTCGTCCTCAGCTTTGCTCGGTGTTTCGTCCGCCGCTGCGGGATCGTCGGGCGAAAGAATTATATCTTCCGCGGGTGCGTTGTCGATATTCGGGCGGGCGGCGAAAAAACCTGCCGCGCACACCACAAGCACAGCTGCACACGCCGCCGCGGCGCGAAACACAACACGCCACGGCGCGGCACGCTCTACGCTTATCACATCTAAGCGTTCGTCATTGTCAAAGCTTGTTCCGTCATTTCTTTTCATAGCCTCCAACTTCCTTTCTGTCATCTCGAACACTCTGCTGCGCTCGCTTTCGGGCGCGTCAAAATGGTCGGCTATGCGCTGTGCCGCGCCGTCGCTGTCGTTTATTTTTCCAAACACATTTCTTTTCATCTTATCACCGCCTTATAGATCTATGCCTTTCTGTGAAAGACTTGCTTTCAGCTTTTTCAGCGCCCTGCTGCACCGCATTCTGACAGCCGCGCTTTTCATGGATAAGGACGCCGCTATCTGCGCCGACGTTCTGTTAAAATAAAACCGCTGTATGATTATCGTGGAATCCGGCTCGCCGAGCGCTTCTATCTCATCGAGAAGGATACGCCCAAGCTCGTCCTTTTCA
>OMPZ01000099.1 GCA_900313125.1 uncultured Eubacteriales bacterium
CCCGGCAGAGCTTGACAGAAGATACAAGATCACAGACGGAGTTCTCCGTTCACTTATCATCAAAAAAGATGAAAAAGAAGAGAATGCAGTAAAGTCCGTTAAAATCGAGAAGACAGAAGCATAAGCATAAGGGAGGCAATATTTATGTTGAATGTTGTTGTACTTATGGGTAGACTCACAAAAGATCCGGAGCTTCGCACTACATCAACAGGTCTTTCGACCTGCCGCTTCACGGTTGCGGTAGACCGCAGCTACGTTAAGCCGGGGGAAGAGAGAAAGGCTGATTTTATCAGCTGCACCGCGTGGAGACAGACAGCAGAGTTCATCTCCAAGTATTTCACGAAGGGGCAGATGATCGCCATCGAGGGTTCTATTCAGACCGGTTCGTACACGAACAGAGAAGGCGCGACAGTCTATACGACCGATGTAATTGTAAACAGCGCAAGCTTTACGGGCAGCAAGAGGGAATCCGGCGGAAGCAGCTACACAGGCAGCGGCTACCAGGGCGGAGAGGGCGGCTATCAGCCTGCTCCTCAGCGTACGCAGACCGCACCCGCACCGGCGTCGTATTCCAGCGGCAGCGCAAGCGATTTCGTACCGAATCCGCTTGAAGACGACCTGCCGTTCTGATCATTTTTGATGATAATTTATGAAAAGGAGCGATATACATGGCAGACAGGCCTGAGAGAGACAACCGCCGCGGCGGTCGCAGAGGTCGCAGAAAGGTTTGCGCGTTCTGTGAGAGCAACGTAGCTACCATCGACTACAAAGACGTTGGCAAGCTCCGTCGTTATCTTTCTGAGAGAGCAAAGATTTTGCCCAGACGTGTAACAGGTACTTGCGCACGTCATCAGAGAGCGCTTACAGTAGCTATCAAGAGAGCAAGACACCTTGCACTTTTGCCCTACACGAGCGACTGATAATAGTCTATTTTCGAGCCGCAGGCGAAATATCCTGCGGCTCTTTTGTATTTCTAAATAATTTAAAAAGGAGTGAAAACCATGGAGTTTGAGCTTACAGCCGCAAATTTTGACGAAGAGGTGCTTCAAAACAGCGAGCCCGTGCTCGTCGATTTCTTCGCCGTGTGGTGCGGACCGTGCATGATGCTCATGCCGATAATCGAGGACATAGCAGACTCCGACGTCGGCGTGTGCGTGGGCAGAGTCAATATCGACGACGACCCGGAGCTTACCGAGAAATATTCCGTAATGTCCGTGCCGACGCTGATTCTCTTTAAAGACGGCAAGCCCGCAGGCAGACTTACGGGCTATCACAGCGAGGACGAGATAATGAACTTTATCAAAAGCTGCCTGTGATAAACATTTTTATAAAGAGGTGTTATAAATGAAAACAGGACTTGTGCTGGAGGGCGGCGGTATGCGCGCGACGTATACTATCGGCGTCCTCGACGTTATGATGGAAAACGGCATCGTCTACGACGGTATCATTGGAGTTTCGGCAGGTGCAATTCACGGCGCGAGCTACAAGTCGCACCAGCCCGGCAGAAATATCCGCTACTACAAAAAATACGCCCACGACAAACGCTTCATGAGCTTTCGCACAATGCTGCTCACGGGCGATATGGTGGGCAAAGATTTCTGCTACAGCGAGATCCCGTGGAAGCTCGATATTTTCGACAACGATACCTTTAAGTCCGACCCCACGGAGTTTTACGCCGTTTGCGCCAACGTCGAAACGGGCGGCACGGAGTACCTTCGCGTAAACGACCTGAAAAACGAAACGGAGATGGAGTACCTCAGAGCCTCGGCAACGCTGCCCTTCGTGTCGAAAATAGTCGAGGTCGGCGGCATGAAGCTGCTCGACGGCGGCATGACCGACAGTATCCCTTTGAAAAAATTTCAGGAGATGGGCTACGAGAAAAACGTTGTAGTTGCTACAAGAACAGACAGCTATGTAAAGGAGTCGGAAAACATCGCGCTCGCAAATATCCTGTACGGCAGATACCCGAATTTCCTCAAGGCGATGAAGGATCGCCCGAAAATGTACAACGGCGAGAAGGAGTATATCCTCGCCGAGGAAAAAGCGGGGCATATTTTCTTTATCCGTCCGCACGAGGAGCTTGATATCTCGCGCACCGATACCGACCCCGACCACCTCGAAAGAGTTTATCAGATAGGCAGGAAGGATACAGAGCGCGTTCTTCCGCAGCTTTTAAATTACCTTGCTCAGTAACAATTCAGAGCTTACCGGCTTCTAAAAAGTATTATTAGTCTGCAAAGTAGATATAGAGATTGGATCCACATTGCTTTTAAATATGCTAAAGCTTTTACCGATTGCAGGGGGCTTTCCGGTCGGGTCTCCGCTGCCGCGTCGGTCGGTGCTGTTGCCTGTGGCAACGTCTGCGTTTAGCAGACCGCACCCC
>OMPZ01000221.1 GCA_900313125.1 uncultured Eubacteriales bacterium
CCTTAAGTTGATGACATTGCTCATGTGGAGACCACGGTGTCGCAGAAACACCGCCCCGTCTTTCAATCAGTTCAGTATGTGGATCCGAAGGGGCGTGGGGGCGACCGGAAAGCCCCAGCATATTACCTGTCGGAGCGAAACTAAAGCTGCGTATAAAACAAACTAAAACCGCGTTATCGCCTGCGGGCGCTTGCCCGCTAAATGTAATATTCGTTAGTGCCGAGGTTGTAGTATCTGTCAACAAGATCCTGAACGGTCACGGAGTCGAGGTAGTCGGTGATAGCCTTGTATAAGCCCTTCCACAGATCGAGCGTGGGGCAGCCGTCCTGACGTTCGCAGAGATTCACCTCGCCGTCGAGACACGAAACGGGCGCAAGACTTCCCTCGGTGATCCTGAGAATGTCGCCGATCGTGTACTCCTCAGGCTTCCGCGCGAGCTTGTAGCCGCCCTGGTAGCCCCTGTTCGTGATGAGCATTCCCGATTTGTTCAAAAGCGGAACGATCTGCTCTAAGTATTTTTTTGAGATCCCCTGACGTGCCGCCGTGTCCTTCAGCGCGACAAAGCTTCCGCTGTTAACGGCAAGATCGATCATGAACCGCAAAGCGTAACGCCCTTTTGTGGATATTTTCATAACAGTACCTCCGAAATCCTACGTTAAAATAATAATACCTATTATCGCATATTCTCTCGAATTGCGCGTTGATAAACAATATAACACTATTATAACATAGGTTTAGTAGGATTTCAACAGCGAGTCAAAAATAAATGCGAAAAACCGGGGTCAAACCCCGGTTTATTTATGAAAATATCAGATCGCGCCGACCTTTGTGTCAAAGATCGGGTGAAGATTTTTTAGCGAAAGATCAAGTATAGGCGCGGAGTGGGTGAGCGCGCCGCTCGATACGAAGTCAACTCCTATGCCGGAAAGCTTTGCGGCGTTTTCCTTCGTAACGTTGCCGGAGCATTCCGTCTGCGCTCTGCCGCCGATGATCTCAATAGCCTCCTTCATCATGTCGATGCTCATGTTGTCGAGCATGATGATGTCTGCGCCTGCGTCGGCAGCCTCACGGACCATCTCGAGCGTCTCGCATTCGACCTCGATCTTTCTCACGAACGGCGCGTATTCCTTCGCCATCTGTACGGCTCTCGTGACCGAGCCTGCCGCGCCGATGTGGTTGTCCTTGAGCAGAACGCCGTCGGAAAGATTGTAGCGGTGATTGCAGCCGCCGCCCACCTTCACGGCGTATTTCTCAAATATCCTCATGTTCGGCGTAGTCTTTCTGGTGTCGAGCAGCTTTGTTTTGGTGCCCTCGAAAAGCTTCGCCATTTCGTTAGTGTATGTGGCGATGCCGCTCATTCTCTGCAAATAGTTCAGAGCCGTGCGCTCGCCGGAGAGCAGCGCGCGGATATCGCCCGTGACGGTGGCGATGAGGTCCTTGTTCCTCACGATGTCGCCGTCCTTGAAGTAAAATTCTATCTTCGCGTTCTCGTCGAGTATCTCGAAAACGCGTTTGAAAACGCCGAGTCCGCAGATGATGCCGTTCTGCTTTGCGATAAGGCTGACAACGCCCATCTTTGCCGTCGGCATAACGGCGTTTGTAGAAACGTCCTCGCTCGAGATATCCTCTCTGAGTGCCGATTTTATAAGCTCATCGGCGTTGAGCAGCATTGTTACGTTACTTTCCATTGAGATGTTCCTCCTTGGCTTTTTCGATGCGTGCTCTCATAACGGTCGTGTAGTCGTCCCGCAGCAGGAAGTGATCCTTTTTGCTTTCGAGCAGCTTTTCGTATTTTTCCGTCATATCGTCGTCGGCAGCCGAACCGCCGTTTTCCGCAATGTGCTTTGCGGCTCTTTTCGCGAACACAAGGCTTTCAAGCAGAGAGTTGCTCGCGAGCCTGTTTTTGCCGTGAACGCCGTTGCAGCTTGCTTCGCCGACCGCGTACAGCGCGCCGCAGGAGGTCTTGCTGTCGGAATCGACCCACACGCCGCCCATGAAGTAGTGCTGCGCCGGAACAACGGGGATGCTGTCCTCGGGAAGGTTATAGCCCTGCTCGCGGCAGTACTCGTAGATGTGGGGGAAATGCTTTCTGATCGTTTCCTCGTCGATGTTTTTGAGTGAGAGCCAGACGTGCGGAGTGCCGTCCTTCTGCATCTGTTCGCGGATAGCCGCGGTAACTACGTCGCGCGGCTGAAGCTCGTCGGTAAAGCGGTTGCCGTTTTTGTCGAGAAGCACGGCGCCCTCTCCGCGAACCGACTCCGATATAAGAAAACGCCTGTCGTGGTTCGCCATGTAGAACGAGGTCGGGTGTATCTGAACGTAGTCTATGTTTTCAAGCCTTATGTCGTGCAGCATACAAACGCCGAGCGCGTCGCCGGTGAGATGGCGGTAGTTCGTCGTGTGAACGTAAAGTCCGCCCACGCCGCCCGTCGCGAGCACGGTGTCGTTTGCGAAAATGTTGTACAGCGCGCCGTTCTCGTCTTTGGCGACAACACCGAAACAAACGTTGTCCTCAACGATAAGATCGACCATCGCGTTGTGCTCGAGTATGGTGATGTTGCCGCGTTTTCTGACAGCGGAAAGCAGCTTCGAGGTGATCTCCTCGCCGGTTATGTCCTCGTGGAAAAGAATGCGCGGCGTAGAGTGCGCGCCCTCGCGGGTGTAAACAAAGCCGTTCTCGTCGCGCTCGAAATCGACGCCGTAGGACACGAGGTCGGCGATTATCTCGGGCGACGACCTTATCATTATCTCGACAGATTCCTTCCTGTTCTCGTAATGACCCGCCTTCATGGTGTCGTTGTAGTAGCTTTCGTAGTCGCTCTCATTTTTCAGCACGCAAATGCCGCCCTGAGCGAGAAACGAGTCGCTGTTCTCGCAGATATCCTTCGTGATGATGCGAATGTTCTTATCCTCCGGCAGATTGAGCGCGGTGAAAAGACCGCCTACTCCCGTGCCGATTATCAAAATGTCCGCCTTTTTCATGTTAAAATCCTCAAACGATCATAATTACTGTCCCGGCACACGAGCGTGCCGCGCAAACGCTAATAATGATATACTTATTTCAGTATATCACACTTATCGCCCTGTTACAAGAATAATTTTAAATATTAGGAGAAATAAGCAGAATTTCCGACATATCACAGGTAAAATTATGGATTTTTTTCTCGAAAAAAAATCCTTGACTTTTTTTTTGTTATAGTTTATAATATGTACTGTTATCCTGTGTTTTGCAGGGTATTCCTTGCTCCGAGAGATACGGAGCCAAAGTCCAAAAGGAGGTGCAAAAGAATGGAAAAGTTACAGTACGATTATGAGTCTGTGCTTGTAGTTTCCGCTAAGCTCGGTGAAGAGGGCGCGCAGAAGGTAGTTGACTACTTCAAGGGCGTTATCGAACGTCACGCTGCTCTCAAGGGCGTTGATGATTGGGGCAAGAGAGCTCTTGCTTACGAGATCAACAAGGAAACAGAGGGCTATTATGTTCTCTACAACTTCACAAGCGACGCTGATTTCCCGGCAGAGCTTGACAGAAGATACAAGATCACAGACGGAGTTCTCCGTTCACTTATCATCAAAAAAGATGAAAAAGAAGAGAATGC
>OMPZ01000184.1 GCA_900313125.1 uncultured Eubacteriales bacterium
ATTGATATAATATAAATGTAAGGTTTTTTACTCGAGAGGGGCAGTAGTTATGAACAAGTACATCAGAAAACTGGGTTTCCGAGCTTCCGGTGAAATGGAAATGCGCGTAACCATCCAGTCCATCAGATACGCATGGCTTTATGTTATGTGTTTCCTCATTGGTTGGGGCGTTCTTCATGCTATCGACTCGTCAGAGATCCCTATGGTTCAGCTCGCTCTTGTCTTTACAGCCGAACTTCTGTATTTCGGTCTGCAGTGGTGGTTCACCAAAAAAGCTGTAAACGAAAGCAAATCGGAGCATCATGACATCAAGACTCTGAAGGCAAAGGGCAGGGGCAAAAATTCGTACGAGTATATTTACGAGGACGAGGACGGCAACCAGTACATCTATGAAGAGATCCCGGCTGAAGAAGACAAGTGATTCAGTACAGCAAAAAAGGTCATCGCTTTTGGCGATGACCATTTTTTTATTTTATTAGTATTATCCACGCTGCTGCCGCCAACACCTGCACAGCGAGTATCGCGGGCAGACCGAGGTAAAATTTCTTTTTCTTCGTTTTGTGGCGGAAAACGCGCATTCCTAGGATCGCGCCGATGCTCCCTCCGATAACAGCAACTGTAAGCAGCGCGCTTTCTGAGATGCGCCACTTGCCGCCCTTCGCCTTTGCTTTGTCGGCGCCGTACATACAAAACGCCGTCAGGTTCACGACCGGCAGATACGCCGCCGCGCACACCATAACGATCGACCCGAGATCGGTTTTAACACTCATTCCACACCTCTGAAATACAATCCGCGAGTTAAGCTTTCGCCGTATTTTTTGCGCTGACGGTACAGCTCAAGTATGCGCTCCCTATCCCGTGCGCTCTCATGAGTGAACGAAAGCGTGATGAAATCCGCGCCGCCGAACTCCGACAGCCTGTCGGAAAGCACGAGCGGCTCGCTGTTCAAAAGCTCCGTGCAAATACCGTCGCACATCAGGGTGAAGTCTATCCCCTTACGGTCGGTTATCCTGCCCTTCCCTGTGCAGGCAGCGCATAACGCTCTGTCGGGCATATTCGTTTCCGCCGCGCGCTTAGGGCAGTTTCGCGTTATCATCAGAGGAAGATAGCCGTAGCCCGTGATGCCGCGTTTTATGCTTCCCCCGAGCGCGTTTATCTGCCTTGACGTAAGCTCGATCGACACCTCCGTGTCGGCAAGCCCCATATTTTCAATAAAGGCAAGCGACTGCGTGTTGAAAACATTGAGCGAAAAGCCGCCGTGAACGTTAAGCCCCAGCCGTACGGCAAGAGCCGCCGTGCCGATATTGCCGCAGTAAACGTCCGATACACCGATCGCCTTCACACGCTCCAGCGCGTTTTTCACGTCCTCTTCCCTGCCGAAGATCACGCGCGGTATTTTCACGCCGACGTTAAAGCCGTCGTTTTTCAGCCGCCCGATGTCCTCCGTCTTTGAAAAAAGCGGAACGAACAATAACTCGCACGACTTAAACGACAGCGGGATATCGCAGTCAGGGAATACCGCGCGTATTTTCAGCTCGCCCTTGCGGCGGTACGGCGACGGGCGCGGTATCTCAACAGAGATCATATCGCGCACGGGCGGTCTGCCGAGCTTTTCCGTCAGCTCGTCGAACGCTTTGCGGCGCATGGCGTTTAGCTGCGATATCGGAACGGTCAGCCCCTCGCCTATCTCCGTGACTATTTTTTCGGCATAAAAAGCGGTGCCGCCCGTTTTTGCAAGCTGCGACGACGCTTTTTCAGCCGACAGCGCCACCTTCAGAGCCTGCTGCGGCATATTGTCGGTAACGGTCACACTCTCGCCGCGCGACACGACCGTCAGCTTCGACGGCTCGTCAGCTTTGAGCACAAGCTTTATCTCGGCGGCGTTCGTCTGCGTTTCGTCCTTGTATTCGTTTCTTATGTCGGCAAGCAGCTTGTTCGTCGCGGCGGTAACGTCCTCCTTCGAGCGCGTGCCGAACATCGCGCTGCCGCGCTTTGCCGTGTAGTAGCCGTCGGTAAAGCCGCTGCGCGAAAAGACGGCGCGAAGCCGCTCGAGCGCGGCGTCATCGGCTTTGCCGAGGTCGGCTGCCTGTCTGCACGCCGCCGTTGCTGCGGCTACATATTCGGGGCGTTTCATTCTGCCCTCGATCTTCGCGCTCGTAACTCCGATCGCGGCAAGGTCGCCGAGCTCGTTTATTATACTGTTGTCCTTGAGACTCAGGTCGTGGCGTTCATCTTTGCCGCCCGCAGAGCGTCTCGCGTTATCGCGCTTTGTGCGGTGAGCGAGTGTTTTTTCACCGCCCTCGGCATAAAACGGCAGTCTGCACGGCTGAGCGCACCTGCCCCTGTTGCCGCTTCTGCCGCCGAGCATCGCGGACATATAGCATTGACCCGACACGCACATACACAGCGCGCCGTGAACGAACACCTCCGTATCGACGGGAACGCTCTCTACTACCTGTTTTATCTCGTCTCTGCTCATCTCACGGGCGAGCACAACGCGGTCAAAGCCCATATTATATAGAAAGCGCGCGCCCTCGGGCGTGTGTACCGTCATCTGTGTGGACGCGTGCAGCTCGGCGTCGGGGCAGACCTTTTTTATCAGCGCAGCGAGACCCCAGTCCTGCACGATAAACGCGTCAACGCCCGCAAGGTACGCCTTCCGCGCGGCGTCGAGCGCGTTTTCTATCTCGTCGTCGCTCACAAGCGTATTCACCGCCGTGTGTACCTTCACTCCGTGCAGTCGGCAGTATCTGACTGAGTTTATCAGCTCGTCGCCGCCGAAATTGTCGGCATACGCTCTCGCGCTGAATTTTTGCAGTCCTATATAAACAGCATCAGCCCCCTGCCGCACGGCGGCGCATAACGCGTCGGGCGAGCCGCAGGGAGCAAGTATCTCGATCTTTTTATTTTCAGGCAATTTTATCTACCATCCATATTATTACTTCAGTAACTAAACAATTCTAAAAAAACATTTAACTGCGGTGCTGGCAGCTCGTACAGTAACTACTTTGTTGGGATCTATGAACGAATTGCGGGGGCTTTCCGATCGCCCCCGCACCCCTTCGGATCCGTGTAAAATAATTATTTTATCGCCGCCTTAATAAGTATCGTTTATAGAAACGATCTTATTATTTGATCAATCGTCATCGTCATCGAACGATCTCTCTTCAAAAAAGCTCATGATATCGGCAGCGGCGTCGGCGCTTTCGGAGAATGCGTCTGCGCCCCATGCACCTCTTACGGGAGCGGCTTCCTGCTTATTTTCTTTTTTTTTGCCCTTCGAGGGCTTTTTGCGCGAGAACAGACC
>OMPZ01000082.1 GCA_900313125.1 uncultured Eubacteriales bacterium
ACGCGGTCGAACTGAGCGTAGGACAGAACGTCCTCGTCCTGCTCGCACCACTCGGCGCATTCCTTTCTGAGCTTATCAAGCTCCGGCTCGAGAAGGTCTGCCGGTCTGCACGTTACGGGCTTTTCGTCGCCGATGATCTTCTTTCTGAATTCGGGGTCGATCGGCACGGGAGTCTTTCCGTACTTACCCTGAACGAGATCCTTGAACTGACCGTTGACGTTCTTGTAGCGCTCGCCGAAGATCACGTTGCTTACAGCCTGTGTGCCGACGATCTGTGACGACGGCGTAACGAGCGGCGGATAGCCCGCGTCTTTTCTTACTCTCGGAACCTCCTGCATTACCTCTTCAAGCTTATCCTCCTTGCCCATCTGCTTGAGCTGGGAGAGAAGGTTGGAAAGCATTCCGCCCGGCACCTGATAGATAAGCGCGTTTGCGTCTGTCGCAAGCATCTTCGGGTCGATAAGACCGCTGTCGATGTACTTCTTGCGAAGATCCATGAAGTAGGAGCGTATCTCGGTAAGAGCTACGAGGTCGAGACCCGTATCGTACGGCGTGCCCTTCAAAGCCGCTACCATCGACTCGGTAGGAGCGTGGCTCGTGCCGAGAGCGAACGGCGACATTGCCGTGTCGATAACGTCCGCGCCGGATTCTATCGCCTTCATAAGGCACATCGACGCGAGACCCGAGGTGTAATGCGTATGTATCTGTATCGGCAGATCGACTGCGCCCTTGAGAGCCTTAACGAGCGTTTCGGTCTCGTAAGGAGTAAGCAGAGCCGCCATGTCCTTGATGCAGATCGAATCGGCGCCTGCGTCGGCGATCCTCTTTGCGTAGTCGATGTAGTAATTCGTGTCGAACACCGGACCCGTCGTGTAGGAGATCGCGATCTGTGCGTGCGCGCCCTCTTTCTTCGCTGCCTTAACGGCAGTTCTGAGGTTATCTATATCATTTAATGCATCGAAAATACGAATTATGTCTATGCCGTTCGCAACGCTCTTCTGAACGAAGTATTCAAGCACATCGTCGGCATAGTGACGATAGCCCAGCATATTCTGCCCTCTGAAAAGCATCTGGAGCTTCGTGTTGGGGCACTCTCTTCTGATGATGCGAAGTCTCTCCCACGGATCCTCGTTGAGGAAGCGCAGACACGAATCGAACGTCGCGCCGCCCCAGCACTCGAGCGAGTGGAAGCCTATCTTATCGAGCAGCGGGAGAGCCGGGAGCATTTCCTCGGTCGTCATTCTCGTAGCGGCGAGAGACTGGTGCGCGTCACGCAGTATCGTCTCGGTAATGCCTATCTTCTTCGGCTTTGCCGCAGGTGCGCTGCTTTGCTTATTTACGTTGTTATTGTTATTATTGTTGTTCTTGCTTAAATTGGCATTATTGTTTTTACCCTTAGCCATCTGCTCTGCATCCCCTTATTCCAAAGTGAGGAGAACCGCGCCGGACTCCTTGTTTTCGCCCTTTGTGCAGAGCACGCTTGCTACCTTGCCGTCCTGAGGCGACTGGATCTCGTTCTCCATCTTCATTGCCTCGAACACTACAAGGACGTCGCCCTTCTTGACGCTCTGACCTTCCGTTACGTTTACGCTTACGATCGTGCCGGGCATCGGGATATCTATCTTTACCGAGCCCTTTACGTCAGCCTTTGCGGCAGGTGCGGGTGCTGCTGCAGGAGCCGCTGCCGGAGCAGGAGCTGCCGCGGGTGCAGCCGCAGGAGCGGATGTGCCGCCTGCGTCCTCTACCTGTACGTCATATACAACACCGTTTACGGTAATTTTTAAATTTCTCATCTCGTATACTCCCTTTCGTTACTTACCTACTTGCCTGATGTTCATCATATCAAAGCCGGATCCCGTTATTTATATCGTACTGTGCTTTTTCGGAAGAGTCGTCTCTCTCTTGCCGGAAAGCATATCGAGCGCGTTTGAAAGCGCTTCTCTGAGCTCGTTTTTGTCGAGCACGGAATCTATATAGCCAAGCTCTGCCGCACGCTCTGCGGAGCACTCGGTGTTTTTGAACTCTTCAAGAGCCTTCTCCCTGCCTGCCTTGTCGGTCTTGAGCTTTTCGGGAGCAAGGATTATGATGCCTGCTTCGGGATTTACCGGGGAAACGCTCGCACCGTTCAAAGCGAAGGTGATATCGGTCGATGCGCCCGTGCCTGCAAGCGCCATGTAAAACGCGCCGTACGCCTGACCCGTGACAACGGTGATCTTAGCAGTTGTAGCCTCGGCGTAAGCAGCCGTAAGCTTTGCCGCCGACTTCACGCACTTGAAGCCCTTTGAATCGGCAAGCGTGATGACGGGAACGGAATACGCGTCGCAGAAGCGAACGATCTTCGAGCACTTCTCGCACGCCTTTCTGTCGAGCTGCTCGCCGCAGGTCTGAACTACGCCGACCGTGTCGCCGCCAAGCCTTGCAAATCCGACCTTAGCGTTCTTTGCGTAGCCGTCGTACAGCTCGATAAAGCTGCCGCCGTCGGCAAACTGCGAAATGATGTCGCCGTCGCTCATCGCCGGTATCTCTTCCGTCTGGTAAGCGTCGGAAAGGTTGTTCTGGGGCAGCATTACAACGAGATCCTTCGCAGCTTCTATAGCCGCGAACTCGTCCTTGGCGCGTACAGCCACAGTTCCGTGAGCCGCGTTTTCCTCCGCGCTGCCGCCTTCACCGTTCGTATTGACTGTAAACTTGCCGCTCTCGCTCATGATAACGAAATCAGCCGTTGCCGCAAGCAGCGCCGCCGTACCCTCGCACGGACCGAGAACTACCGAGATCTGCGGAACGATGCCTGCAAGCTTGCCGCTGAGATTGAGCAGCTCGCCGTAAGCCGTGAGCATCTCTACGCCTTCGTTTACCCTTGCGCCGATAGAATCGTAAAGACCGATAACGGGAGTACCCGTTTTGAGCGCGAGCTCATAAAGCTTTTTGAGCTTCGCAGCCTGAGCCTTCGACATCGCGCCGGCGCATATATCGCTGTTCTGGGCGAAAGCGTAAACGGCACAGCCGTTCACCTCGCCGTAGCCTGCCGCTGCTTCCGCGGGACCGTCAGCCGATCTTGCAAAGGGAGCTATCGGCGCGAACGTGCCCTCATCGAAAAGAGCCTCGAGCCGCTTGTAAGCGACCGTACCGGCAAGCTCCGATCTTATCTTTTCAATACTCATCTGTAAATCCAACCTTTCAAAGCAGAATGTAAACATTCCATCACGATGCCCTGTATAAAATATCAAAACAAACACTCTTAACAGCATCGATCGATCCTATTTCACTCAATTAGACTTATTGTAATTATAAAACAAAATTCCGAGATTGTAAAGGTGGTTTTGAGAAATTTATACAAAAAATTCAGATTTTTTATAAAAAAAAGATTTTGGAATTTTCCTTCTAAGAATTATTGTTGAATTTTTGTTTATTATTCATCAAATTTCCAAACGCGTCATTGTCTTATTAATTATCACATTTATTTATTCTATATATTTTATTTATTATTTTTAAAAGAAATGTACGTCATGGTTTATGAGACGAATAAAAAGGAAAAACGGACAGCAGAATCAGCTCTGCTGTCCGAGGTATTATTCATCAGTTGTTGATTATGCTGTCCTTGACGATAACGTCGTGGCTGCCGCCCTCAACGATACTTGTCGAAGAAACGAGAGTGAGTCTTGCCTTCTGCTGGAACTCAGGTATGGAGAGCGCACCACAGTTGCACATTGTCGATTTGATCTTGTAGGTCGTGATCTCTACGCCGTCCTTGAGCGCGCCGGCGTAAGGAACGTAGCTGTCAACGCCCTCTTCAAACGAAAGCTTCTTGTCGCCGCCAAGGTCGTAGCGCTGCCAGTTTCTTGCGCGTGCAGAGCCCTCGCCCCAGTATTCCTTCATGTAATTGCCGTTTACGATAACTTTATTTGTCGGGCT
>OMPZ01000258.1 GCA_900313125.1 uncultured Eubacteriales bacterium
GCAGAAAAATAAGCAGGATCGACAGCGCGGCAGCCGCGAAAACGATCACAATGGCGAGTGTGATAAGCACCTCGCCGAGCGAAAAGGGGAAGAGCGCGGAAAATCTGCCGAAGGTAGCCGCGGCGGCGCGAAAAACGTGGTCGGCGTAGAAGTCGCTGAAGGTTTTCCACACAAACGCGGCGCCATTGAGGAAAACTAACGCGGCGGAAAAAATAATGATGAAGAGCCAGAAGCCGGGTATCCTCCGGCTTTTTTTATGTAAGCCGCCGTCGGTTTCAATGGCTTTCGGTTTAGCTTTTTCGGTAACAGTCATCGTATTTCCCTGCTTTTGTATATGTCATATATTTTCAGCTTTTTAATATGTGCAATATCACGGCGTATCTGTTTGGAAAGCTCGTTCAGGCTGCTAAATTTTCTCTCGTCGCGTTCAAACCAAAGAAGCTGAGTAGAGACTATTTTTCCGTACAGCGGCGCGGTGATCTTGTCGAGGATAAACGTTTCGCAGTTGACGCCCTCGCCCGCGACGGTGGGGCGCACGCCGATATTTGTCACGGCGTCATAGCGTTTATGGTCAACTATGGCAAACGACGCGTAAACGCCGAACCGCGGCACGACAAAGCCCTCGGGTATCTGTTGATTTATGGTGGGGATACCGACGGTGCGCCCGTTTTCCCTGCCGTGGACGATCTCGCCCTCGATCTCGAACGGGAGAGCAAGCAGCGAATTAGCATCAAAGACCTTGCCGTCGGCGATAAGGCGGCGTATTCTGGTCGAGCTGACAGTCTCGCCGTCTACGCAGACAGGCTCTGTGACGAACACCTCGACGTTATGGCGCGCGCAGATCTCACGCAGCAGCGACGAGTCGCCCTCGGCGTTTTTTCCGAAGCTGAAATTAAAGCCGCAAAAAACGGCTTTGGCGTTGAGCTGTTCTATGATGATATTCTCGACGAAATCGGCAGCGCCGACGTCGCGGTATTTCGCGAAATCGACTGCAAAGCAGCGTTTGGCACCGCTGTACGCTGCGATACCGTTTAGACGGTGGCCGAAGGACTGCAGCGCGCGGCTTTCCCTTTTGCCGAGCGCGGCGCACGGCGACTGCAAAAACGTGAATACACACGGCGTGAGGTCATTCTCACTCGCGTAGTCGTTCATAGAAAGCAGCAGCCGCTGATGCCCCTTATGCGTTCCGTCAAAAAAGCCGAGCGCCACGCAGCACGGCTCGCTCTGACGCACTATTTCATTAAAGATCTGCATTTGTTATTCCCCAAATAAAAATTTTCTTCCCTTCAATTGTACCTCATTCCGCCCCATTTGACAAGTACCAAAACTCCCCAGCGGACAGGTGGCGGGCAGGTCTCCGCTGCCGCGTCGGTCGGTGTACCCCAAGGGCACTTCCTTCGGGCGCCTCTGCTTGCGCCGAGGTCTCCACAGGAGACCCGCACCCCGCAGGCAATTACGCGGTTTTACGTTGTTTAAGGCACAACTTCTTCGCCGCGCGGCTCGGCGTGCCCGGCACGCCTACACTTGTTATATTTTAAAATATTTTTTATAGAATGAAACCTACCGCACTAAACAATACACAGCACACACGAAAGCAAAATAGAGCGAAGAAGTTATCGGGAAAGAAGAAATGAATAGTGAATAATGAATAATATTTTTGAATTAATACATTGTGACTCTCCGCAAAAGATATTTATAGTCAGAGAGAAATCTATCTGATCTAAAAAATTATTAATTCTTCAGTTTTCAGTCTTAAGTTTTAAGTCACAATTCACGCGTCCCCTGTTTCTTCCTCGATGATGCGCTCATATTGATTCCCGTTGACGCAGATAACGTCGCCGTCGAGCCACCAGTAGTTCGTGCTGTCGGTGTCGTTCCAAATGTATTCCGTCGTCGTGCCGCCTACCGATACCAGCACAAGACTGCCGTTGTCGTCAATGCTGTAGTCGCCGAACATTCCGCCCACAATGCAGGTGTTGTCCGTGTAAAACTCGTGCATCACCTCGCCGAGCCTGCCCCATTGACCGATAATGCGCTCCCGCAGCTCACGCGCAGAGGGCTTCTCTAAGGTCGAGCTTGCCGCTTCGGGTATGGATACCTGCGCACCCTTCGGCTCACCGCACGCCGACATCGCAAAAAGCATTGTAAGCGCGAGTAAAAGCACCGCCGATCTTATCATCATTTTTTTCATTGCCGTATCACTCCGTTGGAGCTGCGAAGAAATTTTCACCGCAGCTCATAAATTATTGCTTTTCCAAATATGATTATATCACATCGTTGATAAAAGTAAAAGGTGTGCTTATTATCAAAATGTAACAAAAATGAAAATTTTGAAATATTTTTCGCGAATTTGCTTGTTACTTTTTTCATTTAATGGTATAATGTAGTCTGTATGAATATGCGCCGTGTCGGTTATTTTTTCTCCTTTAGGGAATAATATCGGCGAGGTGTATTGTATATGATGAAAAACGGTGAAAAAACCTCCGAAAAGAAAAAATCTAAGAGCAAGAGTACTGCGCCGCCGCCTGAGGAAGCTGTGCAGGACGGCACCGTGCTCGTCTCAGAGGGCGATACCGTGATAAGCTGCCTGACAGTCATCGGCGAGATCGAGGGTCACGTCGAGCTGCCCGCACAGAACAAAACGACGAAGTATGAGCACGTTATCCCGCAGCTCGTGACTATCGAGGAGGA
>OMPZ01000064.1 GCA_900313125.1 uncultured Eubacteriales bacterium
CAGTATTCCTGCGGCTCCTTTATGCACTCTGACGAAAAAATCTACTGCGCATCTTCGGCACAATCTCTGTGCGGTATTGCCTTAAATTTTCGGTCTGTATATCCTGTTGTCGAGACCGAAGGGCTTTTTCTCCGTGACCGTGCCCGGCTCGAGCATTTCGTAATTGTCCTCGCAAACGTACATCTTTGCGTCGAGATTGTCGATAAAATAGAGCGCGAACGCTTCCGGGATAGCCGGGCATACTACCGCGCCGAACTCCCTTGTGCCGTGGTGCGAAAGTATAACGTGCGTGAGCATCTGCACCTTTTCCTTATTATAATTCTCACCCTCGGTGTACTGCTTGATAAGCGACGCGCCGAGATACAAATGACCGAAAAGAACGCCGCTCGGAGTAAACTCCGCGTCGCCTGTCTCGCTCGTTTTATACTCCCATATCTTGCCGATATCGTGCAGAGCCGTGCCGCAGATAAGCAGCTCGCGGTCAAGGTTCGTGTATATGCCGCACAGAGCGTCGGCAGCCTTGACCATTCTGTACGAGTGATACAGCAGACCGCCCTTCATGTTGTGGTGCATCGTAACGGCAGCCGACGAGGTCATGTACCTGTCCTTCTTGTCGTGCAGTATCTTCAGCGCGAGATCTGCAAGCGGAGTGTATTTCCCGTCGTAGTCGTTCGCCGAGCTCGACACGATATCGCATATCTCGTTGTACATCATATCGAGGTCGAGCGGCGGCAGCTTCATAAAATCTGCGGCGGTCACGTCTTTTTCGGCGGTCGGCGCGACCTTGTCGGCTCTGAAGCTTTTCGCGCCGTTATACTCGCTGACGGACAGCGTAACGTCGGCGATAACACCCTCTGTAACGCCCTGGTTTGAAAGCTCGGCGCTGTCGGTCTTGAACATATTCGGCGTGATCTCCGAAAAGCCGTCCTTCATCGTTATTTTGACGTAGGTGTTTCCGTTTTTGTCAACGGCTTCTTTTATCGCGCTGATAAGCACGGGTCTTGAAAGGGTCTCGCCTACCTTCGCGTCGGTAAATTTCTTGTACTTGTTCTTATCCATTGATAGCTTCCTTTCGTTTTATATTTTTATCGCTGTGCCCTTTTTGAAGGGCTTTTTTCATAAGTGATACCGCCTTCGAAAGCAAAAACGCCGTGACGATCGTTCCGGCTATCGACACTCCGCAGTAAATAATGTCGTTTGAAATGTGCTCCCTCAGCAAAACGATGAACAGCCCCTGCGTCAGGTACATTTCAAGAGATATGCCGCCGAGGAACGTAAGCGCCTTGTTACCGAGCCGCACCTTCATCATGATAAGCGCGAGCGACGTGACGAAAAACGCCGACGCCAACATGGAGGAAAGCGTTATGATGTCAGTCGAATGCGCGGTCTCTCCGGCGTGAGCGTAGCCCCATTGACGCCCGGCAGCGCCGGCGGCAAAAAGAAGCAGGCTCGGCAGCAGCACCGCAGCGTAACGGCGGCGAACAGCCTTTGCTGTACGCTTTTCGTTCAAAGCCCACACCATTCCTATCGGGAACGCAAAAACGGCATTGTACCACCACGCGCCGTAGTGCAGACTCCTGCACAAGATAATATGCAGAACGCAGGCGGCAAAGGCAAGCGCCGCGATCGTTTTGTACCGCCGCTTGCAGACGCGCATGAGAAGGTAAAACACGATGTAGAAATAAACTATAACGATGATATACCATGAGAACTGTATAAACGGGTCGCCCTTTACAAACGAATCGGCTATCGCGCGCGGCGTATACGGCGCACCGAGCAGATACCCCGCCGCGATATACAGAAAGCCCGTGAGGATATACGGTACAAGCACCGTACCAAGACGCTTTTTCAAAAAGCCCTTTGCGTAGCCGTCCGTACTCGTGTGCCGCTTCATCAGACCGTAGCCCGACAAGCAGAAAAACACGGCAACGGCGAGGTAGCCGACGTTCTTGTAGAGCTCTGTGAACACGCCGAAGTCTGCGCGCTGAGACAAATGGTGAACCACGACGATCGTCGCGAGCGCACCGCGCAGCGCCGCACCCGAGCCGCGGTCGAACGACTCGTCTTTCAGTCTGCCCGAGCGCGTATCGAGCGACGCGCCGCACAATATCAAGATAAGCAAAGCAGCCGACAAAGCCGCAGCAAATATATTCATAAAAACACCTATAAAAAATCCGCCACGCTTTATGTGCAGCTTAACTTTATTGCCATCGCCGCGCAATCATAGTTTTTCCTCATAACAAAAAAGCTCCGAAACCATTTTCTGATCTCGGAACTTCGCTTGTGGCAACAGCGTACAAAAAAGCGTACAAAAAAGATATTTTTGTCAGCCTATGCCGGACTTGAACTCCTGTAAAAACGAAACCAAAGTGTTTTTGCCGTTTTCGCTTCTTTCTGACCGATAGTTTTCTTTTTATTGAATAATGAATAATGAAAAACGAATAGTGAATAATGAATAATACCAAAACGCCCCAAAGAGCTTCATTATAAATTATAAATTATTCATTATTCACTATTCATTAAGCCCCCCAAGCGTAAGCGAGGGGGGCGTTTCTGGCAGGGGCAGAAGGACTTGAACCCTCGGCACGCGGTTTTGGAGACCGCTGCTCTACCAACTGAGCTATACCCCTAAATCCATATTAAGAATGCTATATTATTATATCAATCGTTTCACGATTTGTCAAGTAATTTTCAAAAAAATTTTTGCGATACGCTCCGGGCGGTCAAGCGTCGCTAACTGTTTGTCAAAAGGGGTAAATATTGTCATTCGGGTTATTGAACGTTTCGGCGGTTTATGATACCATTAATTATATAGATGTTTTAAGATGTTACAATAAGATCAGCAAAGAAAAGCGGTGATACAATGCAAAAAGAAATGCTTGAACGGCTGCGCCGTGCGGGCGCCGACGTGAGCGAAGAAAAGGAACGTGCCGAGCTCGTTTCCCGAACGGACAGCGGCGTCAGCCGAGTGATATGCTACTTTCTCTCCGAAAGTATGCGCGTTATCGCGTGGGATATCAAGGGCGGTCGCTTTCCCGAGCTTTCAAACGACATTCGCAGGATAGGCGGCTGCGGCGGTATTTACAATAGCGGTACGCTCAACCTCTACGGCGGTGAGATCACAGGTAATTATGGCGTTTACCAAGGCGGTATTAATAACAGCGGCACAATAAACATCTCCGGCTCACCCAAGGTATATGATAACTATGTGCGAGTAGATAACAATAATAGCGGAAAGAAAAGTGATATTCTGCTTTCCGCAAATGATTATTACAGTCTTAGTGCATTGAATGTTAAGGGCGTTCTTACTGAAGGTGCAGTACTGTATTTTGATGATACTGTTTCCGGCACGCTGA
>OMPZ01000079.1 GCA_900313125.1 uncultured Eubacteriales bacterium
ACTACAAACGCGCAATTGCCCGCGGGCGCCTGCCCGCCGCCGAGCCGCGCGGGACTGAAGTAGTTCATTATACTAACTACAAACGCGTAATTGCGTGTGCCCGCATGGGTACTATTTGAACATATAGGATACAGTATCGACGAGGTCGCTCATTGTGTCGAGAGCCTTGCCGGCTTTCTTTTTCAGCTCTTTTTTGCTGCCGGTAAAGTTTTTGCCCATATAGCCCATAAGCATTCCGGCGGCGATGCCGCCCGTAACACCCTTGACAACGTTCATCGTTCGTTTCGTCATAATCTTTAGCCTCCATAGCTGTAAAATCAAATTCAAAAATCTTTCCATAACCATTCCCCGGAGAATTATTCTCACCGTGAAGATCGGCACTCAATTTGAGATAAACTTTAACGCTGCTTTCACGGCGATAAAATTATTTTTTCTCCCCAAAATAAAATCATGTGATAAAAAAATTGAAAATAAAGAGGTCGAAAAAATGGCAACATTAAATATCGTGCTCGTCGAGCCGGAAATACCGCAGAATACGGGCAATATCGCAAGGACCTGCGCCGTTACGGGCGCAAGACTCCACCTCGTCGAGCCGCTCGGTTTCAAAATAGACGACAAAAAGCTCAAACACGCCGGTCTCGATTATTGGCAGTATCTCGATATCACTACCTATAAGAGTCTCGACGACTTTTTTGCGAAAAATAAAGGCAGCTTCTTCTTCTTTTCAACAAAGGCGCAGAATATCCACTCAAAGGTCGAGTACCCCGACAACGCTTACCTGTTTTTCGGAAAGGAAAGCCGCGGTTTGCCCGAAAAGCTCCTTTTTGAAAACCACGATACCTGCGTGCGTATCCCGATGATGGACGCGGCGAGAAGTCTTAATCTGTCAAATTCCGTCGCGGTCGCCGTGTACGAGGTGCTGCGCCAATGGGATTACCCCGAGCTGCTGTGCTCCGGCGAGCTGCGCGATTTCAAGTGGAGCGATCTCAACAACAGCTTTTAATTTCACACGGCTGTTTTTTGTGATGTATTATTCGGCGGTAAATAGTTACAAATATAATTACAAACTTGTTACATATAAACGTACTTCAATTTAAAAACGTGAAAATAAACTTTGTTGAAATTGTAAATTTTTCAAAAAAGGCTTGAAAAGTTACCAAGCGTGTGTTATAATGTAACCAATTTGTTACTACTTGTAATAAATGACCTAAAATCGAATAAGTACCCACAAGGAATAGGCGAAACGGCTACAGAGTATTTGCACGGAGGTTTTTACCATGTCTAAAATATCGCGCAAGTGCCTTTCCTTGGTGCTTGTGCTCATGCTTTTGGCATCATTATCTGTAAACGGCGCTCTTAACGCGAGTGCCGACAACAAAACAGGAGATGGGCTTGCCGCATACGCCATGACGGCGTATAACGAAGGCTGGAGTTATGTCTGGGGCGGCGCATCTTACGGTGCGGTCGACTGCTCAGGGCTGATTTACAGTTACGTTGGCGGCGGCGCAAGAGTGACGGAGGATATGCTTTACAGCTCACCCGAGTCGGGCTACGTTTCTGACGGTGTGCCCGATATCCCGGGTCTCGGACTTTGGCAGCCGGGTCACGTCGGCGTTTATGTCGGCGGCGGCATGGCTGTTGACGCGCGTGACGAGATATCCAACGTTTGCTATCAGTCGGTTTCAACAAAAAGCTGGGTTATGTGGTTTAAGGTCGCCGGTGTTACTTACGGCACCGATACGGGTGTGACAAAGAACGATCAGTCGGATAAAACTGCCGATGATTCCGTTAAGAATACTGTAAGCTCCGACAACACAAAGAGCAATGATGAGAAGGCTGACGAAACACTTTCGCTCGGCTCGACAGGCTCCGACGTGAACAAACTCCAGGAGAGACTCAAGACGCTTGGCTACTTCAACGACGACACGACCGAGTATTTCGGCTACGTTACTAAAGGCGCGCTCGAGGATTTCCAGAGCGAAGCAGGGCTTGACGTTACGGGTGTATACGACAGCGCTACGAAAAAGGCTCTTGAGGCGGCTAACGCTCCCTCTAAGCCGAAAGAAGAGCTGACGGCAAAGCCCGACAGCGATGAGCCCGAAACAGTAATCAGATTCGATACGGAAGAATCGGACGAGGTCTCGGATGTTGACGCAGGCAGCGATGCAGGCGAAGATACCGACGAGATCGCCGAAAACGACACGCAGAGCGATGAACCTGATGTACAGGCGACCGACGAGGACGCAAAGTCCGTACCCGAAGAGGACGATGCCGACGAGGAGGAGACCTTAGCAGATAGTGACGCTGACGAGAACGACGAGCAGTCCTCAGCAAACGGCTCGGAGGATCTTGACGCGGACGAGGTAAACGCAGACGTTGTGTACGAGCTTGGCGACGAGGCGGCAGAGATCTCGGATATCCAGTACATTCTCATCAAGCTTGGGTATTTCGACTATGACATTACAGGCACATTCTGTGAGAATACCGCCGACGCGGTGGAAAGCTTCAGATGTGACTTCCTGCTCGGAGACGAGCGTTACCTTGACCAGACTGCGATCGACGCGATCTACGGCGTTTACAACGGTACCTACTTTATCGAACAGACGGTGGCGAAGGCTCCCCTTTACGAGAGCATAGCCGCTGACGATGAGACAGGCGACAGCAACAGCGACGCCGAGCCTATAGATCCGCAGACAGAGCAGACACCGGAAGAGGACAGCGGCGTTTCAAACGAGCAGAGCGTAACTATAACGCTCGACGGCACGGACTCCGAGAAGGACGAGACAACGGCTGAAAATGCCGCAGCTCAGACCGACGAGGACAAGCCTGCCGCAGCAAAGCCCGAGGAGAACAAGGCAGCGGCTGCTGACAGCTCCGCCAAGTCACCCAAAACGGGCGAGGTCGTATTTATCCAGACCGGTATTGAGGATCACCTCTCGGCGGCCTATGGTTTGATACTGTTGGGAATATCGCTTGTTGTGATCTTTTTCGCCGGAACTATCCACTACTGGAATGTATCTATGGAGAAGAGGAGACAGAGAGCAAGACGCGCAACGACGGTTTCCGTTTATCGCAGAAGCTCGATGTGACCGTATTCGGCGGTCGCGCTGCAAAGCGGCGGTGATCACCGCGCAGTTTAGCGGACCACACGCGGACGGTTTTTGTTTGCGAAGGCTCGCACGATAGGACAAAATCAGAACAAATAACGCGAAGAAAGCTGCGCTTTGTAACGCAGGTGAACGCCGTGAGGCGTTCGGAAAATACCATATATATTTTGTTTCCGTTTTGCCGGCTCTCCCTTAGGGGGGAGCTTTTCCTTTTTATGTGACATTATTCACTATTCATTATTCATTATTCATTATTCATTATTCACTATTCATTCTTCACTACTTCCGTTCTGCCCACTTGCCCACTTTGCCCACCCGTTTTTTATTATATATATAAAAATTATATTTTCTCACGCAATAGT
>OMPZ01000077.1 GCA_900313125.1 uncultured Eubacteriales bacterium
AAAAATTTTTTTGTTGCTTTGTAAAATTTGTCGAAATAAGGGATTTTTCAATAGCCATTTGTTAAACAGTGTGTAATATACGACGATCCGTTTCACAAAATGAGCTTCCTATTTTAACGTGCTTTCATTCAATTTTCGTGAATTATTATTCATTATGATATACAGCGACTGCCGATTTAACAATTTATTTCGTTAAATCGTCCACTTGACCGAAAACGTCAGATCGTACCCGATAAAACTTTTGCAACATATCCGCGCTCCTCGGCGACAAGATAGAGCGAGCCGCAGATAAGCACGGCGGCGTTTTCGTTTCCGCGAATTTTTTCGAGAGCAGTATCGACAGCTTCGTGCGGATCCTCGCACGGCGTTATGTTCATCTCAAGCGGCGCAAGCGTCTGTGCAAGCTCTCGCGCCGTCTGCCTTCTCGGATTGTCGGGAACGGTCGTCGCGATAACCTCTGCGACCCTGCCGCGAAGGTGGCTCACCGCTTCAAGGCACTCCTTGTCGCGCAGCATCCCGATCACACAGACGATCCTTTTGTCCGACAGGTACTCGTCCACAGCGCCCGACAAGGCCCTCATTCCGTCGGGATTGTGCGCGCCGTCCGCGATTACGAGCGGCTTTGCCGACAGCCTTTCAAAGCGCGCGGGAAGGCGAACGCTCTCAATGCCTTTTTTGAACTGTTCGGGCGTGATCTTAACTCCCGCCGTTTCAAGCGCGCTCACCGCCGACATTACGAGCGACAGATTCATAAGCTGATGACGCCCGAGAAGCGGCAGCACGAGCTCCGTTCCAAAGCAGGTGACAGCCGTGCCGTCAAGGGTCGTGCGCTCCGACTCGATCGGCGCTGCCGTCCACAGTCTGTTGGCGCGTTCACTCGCCGCCGTTTCGATGACGGCGTTGACCTCAGCCTGCTGAGGGTAGAAAACGGTGTTTCCGCCATGTTTTATGATGCCGCATTTTTCAAACGCGATCTTTTCGAGCGTGTCGCCGAGTATCGCGGTGTGGTCGAAAGATATCGAGGTGATAACGCTGCAAAGCGGCGTTTTTATCACGTTCGTCGCGTCGAAGCGACCGCCCATTCCCGTTTCGAGAACGACGACGTCACAGCTCTGTTCCCTGAAATAGTCAAACGCCATAGCGGTGACGAACTCAAATTCTGTGATGATCTCGCCGTCTGCTCTCAGACGCTCGACGAGAGGGAAAAGCCGCTCGACAAGAGCGACAACATCGTTTTGCTCTATCTGCCTGCCGTTTATCTGCATACGCTCGCCGAAGCCTGTGATGTGCGGCGAGGTGAACAGCCCCGTTTTATAGCCTGCCGCCGCAAGCGTACAAGCAAGCATATTGCAGACGGAGCCCTTGCCGTTAGTGCCGGCAACGTGTACGAACCTAAGCTCGTCCTGCGGTCTGCCCATAAGGTCGAGCAGCTTGTTTATCCGCTCAAGACCCGGCTTTGAGCCGAAAACGAGCAGGGAATCTATTTTTTCCAAAGCTTCTTTATAGTTCATCGGAATCTCTCCAGAAATATTTTTTAATATCCTCTTACAGCCACGGCGGAGGCTTCGAGGGCGGCTTTTGCCACGGGGGCTGCCGAGCTTATTCCGAAGCCGCCGTTTTCGATGCAGACAGCGAACGCGAGAGGACAATCGTTGTCGGTAACAAAGCCGACTATCCAGCCGTCCTCCGTGCCGTCGCCTACCTCGCCCGTGCCGGTTTTCGCGGCGACGTGCAGCTCGCCGAACATCGAGTCGCCGTAGTGGTCGCTGACGGTGTAGCGCATCATATCGGCAAGCTTGTTCGCCGTGGAGCTTTTCATCATCTTCTTCGAGTCGCCGCTGCCGCCTGCCGTCAGGTCGCCGATGTGGAAAAACGAAGAAACGTCCTTTATCAGATACGGGTCTGCCGCCGAACCGCCGTTCGCGATCGCCGAGCAGATCATCGCCATGTGCATCGGGTTTGCAAGGTCGGTGTACTGACCGACGCCCGACCACGCAAGTCCTGCCGTGTCAGCCTTGCTGACGTCGTACGAGGACTTCTTTATGTCAATATTCCCCATTGAAAACGATTTGTTGAAACCGAACGCGTTCGCGT
>OMPZ01000075.1 GCA_900313125.1 uncultured Eubacteriales bacterium
GGCGAGAGTACAGACGGCTATCTCTATGCCCTCGGTAGCTGAGCCGTACATCAGGAACAGGGCGGTACGTCACCTCGAAAAGGGCAGAGTAGTAGTGCTGGGCTGCGGCACGGGCAACCCCTTTTTCTCGACCGACACGGGCGCGGCTTTAAGAGCGACCGAGATCAACGCTGACATCATGCTCAAGGCAACGATGGTAGACGGCGTTTACAGCAGCGATCCCCATAAGGATCCGACCGCCGTTAAGTTTGACAGGATCACCTTCCACGACGTTCTCGAGAAGGGGCTTCAGGTAATGGACAGCACCGCGGCGTCGCTGTGCATGGATAATGACCTTCCTATCCTCGTGTTCAGCCTTGAGGATCCCGAAAATATCGTAAAGGCTGTCTGCGGCGAGAATGTTGGTACGGTAGTTGAAAACTAATATATAATTCACTATCAACAAATTAAGAAATAATCTTATATTTTTTGCGATCCGAAGGGGTGCAGGGGGCGATCGGAAAGCCCCCTGCAAAAGGCTTAAAAAAATAAAGACTAACAAATTACCTCAACTTGTGGATAGTGATCTAACATCATAAAAAATATACGGAGGATATTACTTATGAAAGAAACATTGAACAAGTGCGAAGAGCGCATGAAAAAAAGAGTTGACCACCTCGAGATCGAGTTCAAGGAGATCAGAGCGGGCAGAGCGAACCCGAACGTTCTCGATAAGCTCAGAGTCGATTACTACGGCACTCCCACACCGATCAACGGCGTAGCGGCTGTTTCCGTAACGGAAGCCCGCACACTCGCTATCCAGCCGTGGGACGCAAGCATTCTCAGAGCGATCGAGAAGGCTATCCTCACCTCGGATATCGGCATCAATCCGCAGAACGACGGCAAGGTCATTCGCCTTGTGTTCCCGCCGCTCACGGAGGACAGACGTAAGGAGATCAGCAAGGACATCGCAAAGATGGCGGAAGCTAAGAAGGTACACGTCCGCAATATCCGCCGCGATACGATGGACGACCTCAAAAAGCTCAAGAAGAGCGGCGACATAACAGAGGACGACCAGAAGAAGAGCGAGAAGAAGGTACAGGAGCTTACCGACAAGTATATCAAGATCATCGACAAAATGACAGAGGATAAGCAGAAAGAGATCATGTCTATCTGACAATATTTTTATCCGCAAAGGGATTTGAAATGGGAATTTTTTCGAATAAACAGGAAACATCGACCGACATCTCCGGCATAAAGCTGCCGGAGCATATCGGCATAATCATGGACGGCAACGGACGCTGGGCGAAAAAGCGCGGACTTCCGCGCACAGCGGGTCACAAGGCCGGCGCGGAGACGTTCCGCAGGATAAGCCGCTACTGCAGCGACATCGGCATAAAGTACCTGACTCTCTACGCGTTCTCAACGGAGAACTGGAGCAGACCTGTCGAAGAGGTCAACACGCTCATGCGCTATTTCAAGGACTACCTCGAGGAAGCGCTCCGCGATTTTGCGGACGACACGATCTCGATAAGGTTTCTCGGAGACATAAGCCGCTTTTCGCCCGAGCTTCAGGAGCTTATGATAAAGAACGAAACGCTCTCGAAGGCTCATGACGGCATGGTGCTCAACCTTGCGATGAATTACGGCGGCAGAGACGAGCTTGTCCACGCCGTGAGGGAAATTTCGGCGAAGGTAAAGTCGGGCGAGCTGTCGTGCTCGGATATCAGCGAGCAGCTTATCTCGGAGCACCTCTACACGAAGGGTCAGCCCGACCCCGACCTCATCATACGTCCGAGCGGCGAGCACCGCACGTCAAATTTCCTGCTGTGGCAGTCAGCCTATTCGGAGTATTATATCGATGATGTTCTGTGGCCGGATTACACCGCCGAACATCTTAATAAGGCTTTGCTTGAGTATTCAAAGCGAAACAGAAGATTTGGTGGTGTCTGATCCGGAATGAAAACAAGAATTTTATCTGCCGGCATAGGTATAGCCCTTGCGCTCGGCATAATCATACTCGGTGCGTATTTTCCGATCATAATAGATATCAGCCTTGCTGCTATCGGAGTTATGTGCATAGTCGAGGGGCTTTCCGCAAAGAAGCTCGACAAAAAGATCACGATGCTTATCCCGTGTACGGTGTTTTGCGTGCTGTTTTTCTTATTTTATCAATATAAACTCGCCTGCATGGCAATCGTGTTCGCCTATATCGTCGCGCTCTACCTTGCGATGGTGTTCAACCACGAGCATCTCGTGTTCCACGACCTTTCATTTGCGCTGACGATAACGACGATGTGTACGCTCGGCTTGTGGTCGCTCGTCTATATGTATGACAGATACAGGTCTAACGTCGGCTTGTTTTACGTTATCGCCGCGCTTGCTATACCGTGGTTTGCCGACGGCGGCGCGTATTTCGGCGGCAGCTTCCTCGGCAAGCACAAGCTTTGCCCGAAGATAAGCCCGAAAAAAACGGTCGAGGGCGCGGTTGCGGGCGTTATCGCCGGCACGTTTATCCCGCTGATCGAGGGCGTTATTTTCACGCAGTTCTTCTTCCACGGCGAGGTCAGCGTAAATTACATCAGCTTCGCGGTGATCGGTCTGCTCGGCTCGGTCATCTCGATACTTGGCGACCTGAGCTTCTCTCTCATCAAACGAAGCTGCGGCATAAAGGATTACGGCTCGCTCATACCCGGTCACGGCGGAATGCTCGACCGCTTTGACAGCGTTATCTTCACCGCGCCGCTCATCATGATAATTGACATGGTACTTCCCATCGTTAAATAAGCGGGCGGTCAAGCGACCGCAGGCAAATTCCGCCCGACATTTTATGCAGCTTAACTTCATTGCCGCATATTTAATTTGTTCCGCAGCCAACTAACAAGGAGTGCAATATGACGAAGAATTTATCTATATTAGGCTCGACCGGCTCGATAGGCACACAAACGCTGAGCGTCTGCGAAAAGCTCGGCATAAACGTCACCGCGCTCACGGCAAACAGCAATATCGGCCTGCTCGAACAGCAGGTTCGCAGGTTTAAGCCGAAGCTCGCCGTTATGGGCAGCGAAAGCCTTGCTCTCGACCTGAAACAGAGACTGTCCGACATGGACGTCAAGGTCTCCTACGGTCTCGACGGGCTTTGCGAAGCGGCAGCCGAGGAGAGCGCCGACACGGTGCTGACGGCAGTCGTCGGAATGATCGGACTGAAGCCCACACTTACGGCGATCGCGGCTAAGAAAAACATCGCGCTCGCCAACAAAGAAACGCTCGTTGCCGGCGGCAGCCTTGTGATGAAGGCGGCAAAGGAGAACGGCGTAATGATCTACCCGGTTGACAGCGAGCATTCGGCGGTGTTCCAGTGCCTGCAGGGCTGCCCCGACAAGAAAATGCTCAAAAAGCTTATCCTCACGGCGTCGGGCGGACCGTTTTTCGGCAGAAGCTATGACAGCCTGAAGGACGTCACGGTAGAGCAGGCTCTCAACCACCCCAACTGGAGCATGGGCGCGAAGATCACGATCGACTCCGCTTCTATGATGAACAAGGGTCTGGAGGTCATCGAAGCGCGCTGGCTGTTCGACGTTCCCGTTGAAAACATCGACGTGGTCGTCCACCGCGAGAGCATCGTCCATTCCATGATAGAATACAACGACAACTCCGTCATCGCGCAGCTTGGCGTTCCCGATATGAAAATACCGATCCAGTACGCGCTGACGTACCCCGAAAGGTACCCGTGCGACGTCGGTGTGCTCGATCTTTCTCAGGTCTGCACGCTTTCATTCTATAAGCCCGACTACGACACGTTCAAGTGTCTGCGCGCCTGCAAGCGCGCGATGAGCGTCGGCGGCACGGCTACGGCGATAGCGAACGGCGCAAACGAAGAAGCGGTGCGCCTTTTCCTTGACAGAAAAATATCCTTCACCGATATCGGCGATATCGTGTGGGATTCGCTCGACGCTGTGGGCGCGCGGCAGATCACCTGCCTTGACGATGTTCTCACAGCCGACAAAGCGGCGCGCGATTTCGTAAAAAGCATAAGCCGCTGATAAAACAGCCGCAGCTTCTATGCGGCATTATTTAAAGAAAGGTTCTGATTTTATACTGACGAAGATCTTAACTACCGCCGCGCTTATAGTGATCGGCGTTTTGCTGTTTGAGCTGATAGTGTTCATACACGAGTTCGGTCACTTCATCACGGCGAAAAAATTCGGGGTACAGGTCAATGAATTTGCGATAGGTATGGGTCCCAAGCTCTTTCAGTTTGAAAGGGGAGAGACGAAGTACTCTGTCCGTCTGCTGCCGATAGGCGGCTACTGCGCGCTTGAAGGCGAAAACGAGGAGAGCGACAACGAGCGCGCGTTTGTAAACAAGCCCGTTTGGCAGAGAATGATAGTTATCGTTGCCGGCGCGTTCAACAACATCGTGCTCGGTTTGCTGATGATGACTGTGCTCATGGCGCAGTCGCCGGTGTTTACGTCTACGACCATTTCCGATTTTGCACAGTCGGCGTTCACGTCGAAGTCGGGTCTTGAGCAGGGCGACAAGCTGCTTGAGATCGGCGACTACCAAATAATGTGCTCGCGCGATATCTCGTTTGCGGTCGCGATGCTCGATCTTCAGATAGTGGACGGTCAGGACTTTTCTGTCTACAAGGAGGACTGCGGCTTCACTCTTGTGAGACAGTACACCTCGCTCAAAGCGGAGGACTACACCGAAGAGCAGCTAAAGGAGATATCCGAAGCCTTCAATGAAGGCATAGAAAAGATAAACAACTGCACGTCGAAGGACGAAGCAGACAAAATAACGAATGAAACGCTCGCTCTCGTAAACGAGCTTTCGGGCGTCGATCACGAGCCCGAAGAGCATGAGTATATGCCCGAGCGCAAGCGTTTCAGAACAGATGTCACGGTAGAGCGTGACGGCAAGGAAATGACGGTCGAAAACGTCGATTTCTACACATATCTCGGCGATAACGGCGAGCCTGCTGTAGCGATCGACTTCTCCGTTACTCCCGTAGAGAAAACGTTTGCCACGCTTTGCTCCGAGTCGTTCAAGAGCACATATTCCGTTGTCCGCATGATCTGGAAGAGCCTGTTCGGGCTCGTTACGGGAACGTACGGCATGAACGACATGGCAGGTCCCGTGGGCGCCGCGTCCGTCGTGACACAGGCGGCTCAGGTCGGCTTGCAGACGAGCTTCCTTGAAGCGGTGAACAATATAGTTTATATGATGATGATAATAACGGTAAATCTCGGCATAGTAAATCTGCTGCCGCTCCCGGCGCTCGACGGCGGACGCTTTCTGTTCATGCTGATCGAGGTGATAATCCGCCGCCCCGTTCCTCAGAAATACGAGGGCTGGGTACACGCGGCAGGCTTCATTATCCTGCTCGGATTTATCGCGGTAATAACTCTCAACGACATTGTACGAATAGCGACCGGCTCCGGCTTCGGAGGATAGAGGTGTCATTAAAATGAGCAGTAAGATCAGAGTAAAAGCAGGCAGCGTTGAGATAGGCGCAGGTGCTCCGATATCGGTGCAGTCAATGCTCAACGTTCCTTCGACAGACATAGAGGGCAGCGTAAAGCAGGCGCAGGCGCTCGCGCAGGCAGGCTGTCAGATAATCAGGATCGCCATTCCGAATATGGACGCGGTCTCGCTTATCGAACCGATAAAAAAGGCGGTCGACGTACCGATCGTCGCAGATATCCATTTTGACTACCGTCTCGCGCTCGAGTCGGTGGCGGCGGGTATCGACAAGGTGCGCATAAACCCGGGCAACATCGGCGACGACAGCCGCGTTCACGAGGTGGTCAAGGCGTGCCGCTCGCGCGGTATCCCGATAAGGATCGGCGTGAATTCCGGCTCTCTCGAAAAGCACATTCTCGCAAAGTACGGCTCGCCCACAGCGGAGGCCCTCTGCGAAAGCGCGCTGTATCACGCGTCGCTGCTTGAAAAATTCGATTTTTACGATATAGTCCTGTCGATGAAATCATCGACAGTCTCAACGATGATAAAGGCGTATGAGCTTGCCGACGAGAGGTGCGATTATCCGCTGCATCTCGGCGTGACCGAAGCGGGCACCGAGCGCATGGGGCTTATAAAATCGGCAGCCGGACTCGGCTCGCTGCTGCTGCGCGGCATCGGCGACACGGTGCGCGTATCGCTGACAGACGACCCCGTCAAGGAGGTCTACGCCGCGAAGGATATCCTAAAGGCGATCGACATAGACAAAAGCGGCGTGAAGTTCATCTCCTGCCCGACCTGCGGCAGAACGAGGATCGACCTTATCGGCATCGCCAACGAGGTACAGGAAAAGCTGCGCGGCTGCGATAAGTCTATCACGGTCGCGGTTATGGGCTGTATCGTCAACGGACCGGGCGAAGCGCGCGAAGCAGATATCGGCATCGCCGGCGGCGACGGCGTAGGTCTTATCTTCAAAAAAGGCGAGATCGTCCGCAAGGTAGCCGAGTCGGAGCTCGTCTCCGCTCTTATGGAAGAAATAGATAAGCTGTAATTTGTAATGACTGTTTGGATTTGGGGTCGCGTTTGTGATCCCTGATTCTTTTAATCAAAAAGGAAGATCAGATTGAGTACAGTAGCAAAAGTATTCGATGAATACGTCTCCGCCCCGATACTCGGCGAGCTTGGCGGCGGCAGGATAGACAGGATATCGGTAAATAAGCAGACGAACGCGATGACGATGTCGCTTGTGTTCGACCACCTCGTGAGTCAGGACGCTTTGCTCACGATGGAACGTCAGCTCGTCAAAACGCTCGAAATATCAAGCGTGAAGATCTCGTCGCATTTCCCGCCGGAGCTTTTTACCGCAGATTATTTTCAGGAGATCGTAGTTCATCTAAAGCGCGACAACAGAACGCTCAACGGCACGTTCAGGGACGCGAACGCCGTATATGACGGCAGAAGGCTGACGATCGAGCTTTTCCACGGCGGCGAAGCTGTCATCAAGGGGCAGAACGCCGATAAGCTCATCGAAAAAGCCGTTGAAGATATGTTCGGCATAAAGCTTAAGGTGGATTTTACGGGGCTTGCGCTGATAGAAGCCGACGATGAGGCGTTCGTGCAGATGCAGGAGCAGATCGAGATCGAAGCAAGGCGCGCCGCCGACGAACGAAAGATCAAACACCAGGAAGAAGTCAAGAAGGCGGCGAAGGAGCGCGAGAAAAAAGCCGAAGCTGAAGCCGTCAAGATCGAGGTACGCGAGGGCGCGTCGCTGTTCCCGGTGCTTGCTCCCAATTCGTCACACCCGCTCTACGGCAGGGCGATCACAAAGGTAAACGTCGTTCCGATCAATACAGTTTCGGCGGACTCCGGCAGCGCGATGATCTGGGGCGATATCTTTTCGATAGATTTCCGCACAACGCGCGACGGCAAAAAGTTTATCGTTTCTATTCTTATAACGGACTACACCGGCTCTATGACGGTGAAGCTTATCGACACGATCGAAGCGTGCAAGCCGATCGAGCTTTTGAAAGCCGGGAAAACGATAATCGTCAAGGGCAGCGTGCAGTTTGACCGCTACGACAACGAGGTTGTTCTCATGGCGGACAGCATATCTACCGGCGAAAAGGTAAGGATAGTCGATAACGCGCCGACAAAGCGCGTCGAGCTGCACCTTCATACGAATATGTCCGACATGGACGCGATCACCCCGGCGGGCGACCTTATCAACAGGGCGTTCGAGTGGGGTATGCCGGCGATAGCGATCACCGACCACGGCGTTGCCCAGGCGTTCCCCGACGCGATGAACGCCGTCAACAAGATACATAAAAACGGCGGAAAATTCAAGGTCATCTACGGCTGCGAGGGCTACCTCGTCGATGATATGAACGAGGAGGACAGCAAGCCATACGACGGCGACGACGTTATCTGCGAAAACTGCTCCATGCTTCCGATGGAGCGGCTGAAAAAGCTCAAGACGTACCATATAATAATTCTTGTGAAGGACCTTGTCGGGCTTAAAAACCTGTACAAGCTCATCTCGTATTCTCACCTGAATTATTTCTACCGCAGACCGAGGATACCGCGTTCTGTGTTAAACCGCCACAGAGAGGGGCTCATACTCGGCTCGGCGTGCGAGATCGGCGAGCTTTACCATTCCATCGTCGAGGGGAAAAGCGACGAGGAGCTTGAAAAGATCGCAGATTTCTATGACTACCTCGAAATTCAGCCGCTCGGCAACAACGCCTTCATGACGCGAAACGGAACGGTCGGCAGCCTTGACGATATCAAAGCTTTCAACAGGAAGGTCGTGTCGCTCGGCGAAAAGCTCTCAAAGCCCGTTGTAGCGACGTGTGACGTCCACTTTATGGATCCGCACATGGCGGAATACAGAAAGATAATCATGAACGGCAAGGGCTTTGAGGACGCCGACAATCAGGCGCCGCTCTACTTCCGCACAACGAAGGAGATGCTGCGCGAATTTGATTATCTCGGCGAAGAAAAGGCTTACGAGATCGTTGTAACAAACACCAACAAGATCTCGGATATGATCGAGGAGATCAAGCCGATACCAGACGGCAACTTCCCGCCGTTTATCGACGGCGCGGAGGAGCAGCTCAACTCGATCACATGGGAGCGCGCAAAGAAGATGTACGGCGACCCGCTCCCGAAAATAGTAAAGGACAGGCTCGACCGCGAGCTCGGTTCGATCAATAAGCACGGCTTCTCAGTATTGTACATGACGGCGCAGAAGCTCGTTGCCGACTCCGAAGCGCACGGCTACCTTGTCGGCTCGCGAGGTTCGGTAGGCTCGTCGTTCGTAGCCACTATGTCGGGTATCTCCGAGGTAAATCCGCTTTCGCCGCACTACGTCTGCCCGAAGTGCAAAAACAGCGAGTTCATCACCGACGGCAGCTACGGCTCGGGCTTTGACCTGCCCGAGAAAAACTGCCCGAAATGCGGCACACTCTACCATCGCGACGGTCACGAGATACCGTTTGAAACGTTCCTCGGCTTTGACGGCGACAAGGTGCCCGATATCGACCTTAACATCGCCGGCGAGTATCAGTCGCGCTCGCACCGCTACACCGAGGTGCTGTTCGGCAAGGAGAACGTGTTCAAAGCCGGAACTATCGCGACGGTCGCCGACAAAACGGCGTTCGGCTATGTGAAGAAGTACGCCGAGGAGAAAGGGAAGGTTTTCCACAAGGCGGAGGAGCAGCGGCTCGCTGTCGGCTGCACGGGAATAAAGCGCACGACGGGTCAGCACCCCGGCGGCATGGTCGTTGTGCCCAGGGGCAAGAGCATTTTCGACTTCTGCCCGATACAGCACCCGGCTAACGATATGAAAAACGACAACATCACGACGCACTTCGACTTCCATTCTATCCACGATACTATCTGCAAGCTTGACGAGCTCGGTCACGATGTTCCGACGATATATCATTACCTCGAGGAATTTACCGGCATCAGCGTTATGGATGTTTCAATGTCGGATCAGAAGGTAATGTCGCTGTTCACCTCGACAGAAGCCCTCGGCGTAAAGCCCGAGGATATCGACTCCGAAACGGGCACGTTCTCGCTGCCCGAGACGGGCACGAGCTTTGTGCGACAGATGCTCGTTGAAGCGCGCCCGAAAACATTCGATGACCTTATGCAGATAGCAGGACTGTCACACGGCACAGACGTATGGCTCGGCAACGCTCAGGAGCTTATCCACAACGGAACGTGTACGATCTCCGAGGTTATCGGAACGCGTGACAGCATCATGACATATCTGCTGCACAAGGGTCTCGAGCCGAAAATGGCGTTCAAGATCATGGAGATAGTGCGAAAGGGCAACGCCACAAAGCTTCTCACAGAGGAGCACATCAAGGCGATGAAGGAGCACGACGTTCCCGACTGGTACATCGACTCGTGCATGAAGATCAAGTATATGTTCCCGAAGGCACACGCCGCGGCGTACATGATCTCCACGCTGCGTCTCGGCTGGTACAAGGTCTACAAGCCGCTCGAATACTACGCGGCATACTTCACCGTGCGCGGAGAGAGCTTTGATGCGAAGTCGGCGCTCGAAGGCAAGCCCGCTGTCGAAGCGAAGATCAAGGAGATCACCGACAAGGGCAACTCGGCAAGCGCGAAGGAAAAGACAGATCTCGCAACGCTGCAGATCGTAAACGAGATGCTCGCCCGCGGCATAAAGGTGCTCCCGATAAGCATTTATAAGTCGGAAGCGAAAAAATTCCTGATAGAGGACGGCGCGCTCAGACTTCCGTTCTCGTCGATGCCCGGCGTCGGCGAAGCGGCGGCGGAAAGTCTCAGCGAGGTCGTAAGGAAGGGCGGCTTCCTCTCGATCGAGGACGTCGCCAGAGACGCCAAGGTCTCAAAAACAGTAATAGAAACGCTCAAGGAGATCGGCGCGTTCGGAGACCTGCCCGAATCGAACCAGATGTCTTTGTTCTGATAATGAAACGCTCCGTGTTCAATGCGAATGCGGAGCGTTGTATTTTTCATTGATATAGGGAATCATAATATTAATGAAATCAAAAAAATATCTTCCCGAAAGGAAATTTTCTTCAATTCTCTTTACTTTTTCGGAGTTTTGGTATATTATATAAATTGATATTATAATGAGGGTAGGTGTGTGAGCTTGTCAAAAAGTGTTTTCAGATCGGTAGCGATGCTGCTCGTTCTTGCGGCGCTGCTCGTTATGCTGCTGACGCGTCTCGACCTTCTCATAGCGGCGTTCAACAACGTAATGTCCGTGCTCACACCGTTTATAGTTGGATTCATCATCGCCTATGTGCTGAATATCCCGTACACCTTCTTCATGAACCGCGCGTTCCGCTTTATGGACAAAAAGCCCGAGGAACGCGAAAGCAAGCTCGACGAATTTCTCGCAAAGCTCAGAAAGCCGCTCTCGCTCATACTTTCCTTCGCGATACTCTTCGCCGTGATCGTATTGCTGCTGAGCATAATCATACCGCAGATAACGAACAGTATACAGGGCGTCGTCGATAACTTCGGCATCTACTACGCGTCGTTTCAGGAATGGGTGTTCAGGGTAGCGGCAAAGCTCGGCTTTAAAAACGAAACTATGTCGGACGTATTTGCAAGTATCAACGAATTTATCGCGAGATACACGGGCGGCGACATCACCGACGCGTCAGGTATGATAGACGTCGGCACTATCGTTTCGGGAATTACAAACTACCTGTTCCCGCACATCTTCGACTTCACGAAAAACCTCTACAACGTAATATATAATGTATTGCTCAGCGTGGTCGTTTCGGTGTATTACCTTGCAAATAAAGAGATCCTGATGAATCAGGTGAAAAAGGTGACGTACACGCTCGTTCCCCAGAAATATCTCGGCAAGGTGCTGAGAGTTGTCGATCTGTGCAACAACAAGGTCGGTAAATTCCTGTACGGCAAAATAATCGACTCGACGATAATCGGACTTCTCTGCTTTATCGTCCTGAAAATAGTAGGCATCGACTACGCGGTGCTTCTCAGCGTCTGTGTAGGCGTAACGAATATAATCCCGTTCTTCGGACCGATAATCGGCGCGATACCCGGCGTTGTGCTTCTGCTCATGATAGACCCGCTTCAGGCGCTCGCGTTTATCGTGATAATCATCATTATACAGCAGCTTGACGGCAACATCATCGGACCGAAGATACTCGGCGACCAGCTCGGCATCTCCGGCTTCTGGATAATGTTCAGCGTTCTGGTCGGCGGCGGACTGTTCGGATTTATGGGCCTTTTGCTCAGCGTGCCGATCTTCGCCGTGATATACCTCATAGTCGGCGAAAAGGTAAACGGCAGACTCGTGACGCTCGGCTTTGCTACCGAAGAAAACGTCAGAGTCGATCCGCTGCCTTCCGTCGCGTATGAGGACGGTCATATCATCGCCGACGATGATGACGATACGGAGCTTGTTTTCGTAGAGGATGAGCTGCCCGAAGAACAGCTTGACGACGACGACACCGACGATTTCTTCTAAGTGGTCGCCAAGCGGCGACAGGCAATTCCGCGCGCCCGAGCGGGCGCAGGCAATTCCGCCGACCTTTATCGTCAAAACAACATCCGTTCCGCGCCGTAAACTAATGTAGGCTTGCCGTGGTGCGGGTCTCCGGGGGAGACCTTGGCGCAGCCAAAGCACCGACTGACGCGGCAGCGGAGACCTACAGGTAAATTCTGCCAAACTTTGTTGGTAGACAACATCAGCTTCGCGACATAAATAAAGTAGGCTTGCTGGGCAAGCCGAGCCGCGCGGCATAGGAGTTGTGTCTTAAACAACTTTAAACCGCGTATTTGCCTGCCCGCGGAAAAGAGGTCAATGATCGTGCAAAATTTATTAGACAGAGTAAATAAATCCTTCGACGGGCTTTCAAAAAGGCAGAAGCTCATAGCCGAATACATCATCAATCAATACGACAAGGCAGCCTATATGACCGCGTCAAAGCTTGGCGAGACGGTCGGCGTCAGCGAATCCACCGTTGTGAGATTTGCCGTTGAGATAGGCTACGACGGCTACCCCGAGCTGCAGAGAGCTATGCAGGAGATGATCCGCGATAAGCTCACCTCTGTTCAGCGTATCGACGTTGCGTCGAACAGGATCGACTCCGAGGACATTCTGACAAGCGTTCTCAATCAGGACATAAAATTGATAAAAAAGACGATCGAGGAAAATAACTCCGAAGCCTTCGAGCGTTCGGTAGACTATATCCTCAATGCGCATAAAATATACATTTTCGCCGTGAAAAGCTCGTTTGCTCTCGCAAGATTTCTCGGCTATTACCTCGAGCTTATCTTCGGCAATGTCAAGATAATCGAGACCACCTCGAAAAGCGAGATGTACGAGCAGCTTTTCAGAACGGGCGAGGATGACGTTATGATCGGCATAAGCTTTCCGCGCTATTCCTCGTCAACAATGGAAGCTATGCAGTTTGCGTCTCAGCAGGGCGCGAAGGTCATCGCGATAACAGACAGTATGTCGTCTCCCGTTACGAAGATATCAGACTGCGTGCTCGTCGCAAAGAGCGATATGGCGTCGGTGGTCGATTCGCTCGTAGCACCGCTGAGCCTTATCAACGCGCTGATCGTCGCGACAGTTTCCCGAAAGCGCGACGACGTTACCCACACCTTCCGCCAGCTCGAAAGTATCTGGGACAGATATAATATTTACCTTAAAAACGGAGAGAATAAGTCTGATGAAGAAAAATAGTGCGATCGTTGTCGGCGCGGGCGCGGCAGGCTGCATGGCGGCTGTAACGGCGGCGCAGCGCGGCTTTGACGTAATACTTTTCGACAGAAACGAAAAGATCGGCAGAAAGCTGCTTATCACGGGCAAGGGTCGCTGCAACGTCACAAACAACTGTGACCGGGACACGCTCATGCAGTCTGTACCCGTAAACAGCAGGTTCCTTTACAGCTCGTTCGCGGCGTTTTCACCGCAGGACACGATGAGCTTTTTTGAAGAGCGCGGCGTACCGCTGAAAACCGAGCGCGGCAGGCGCGTTTTCCCTCAGTCGGACAGATCGACCGACATAATCGACGCGTTTTTTAACGAGCTGAGAAGGCTTCACGTCAGGATAATAAACGAAAGCGTGACACAGCTCATCTTCGGCGAGGACGATTCCGTCACAGGCGTTAAAACGGACAGCGGAGAATACCGCGCCGAAAGCGTGCTGCTTTGCTGCGGCGGCTGCTCATACCCGCAGACAAGCTCCGAC
>OMPZ01000080.1 GCA_900313125.1 uncultured Eubacteriales bacterium
GCCGAACGTTTCAAGCGGGCACTGCGCGTCCTTCGCGGCCTCCTCGTAAACGTGGCTGTCCTTGTTGATAAAGCCGCGGCGGCACTGCTTGAAGAGCAGCTTCTTGCATTCGAGGTACTCCTCGATAGTTGCGTGCTCGCCGTCGCCGATGTGGTCGTGAGAGAAATTCGTGAACACGCCGTAGTCGTAGTCGATAGCGTCCGTTCTGTGCCACTTCAGACCGAGAGACGACGCTTCGATGACGAACGCCTTGCAGCCCTCGTCTGCCATTTGTCTGAGAGCCTGCTGTATCTCGAACGACTCGGGCGTCGTGTTGTTCGTTTTGTGTATCTCGTCGCCGATGACCACGCCGAGCGTGCCTATCGTGCCGGTCTTGATGCCCGCCGCGCCGAGTATCGACTGTATCATCGCGGCGGTCGTCGTTTTGCCCTTCGTGCCCGTAACGGCGATCGAGATAAGCTCCTTTGACGGGTTACCGAAGTAGTTCGCCGAAAGCCTTGCGAGCGCGGCTCTCGTGTCGTCTACCTTTACGACTGTCTCGCAGTCAAGGTCGAGAGGGTCGCTGAGAACGACGGCGGCAGCGCCGCTTTCAACGGCGGACGCAGCGAATTTGTGCGCGTCAACATTGTAGCCCTTGAGGCAGACGAAAACGTCGCCCGGTCCCACCTTGCGTGAATCGTAGACGAGCGCGTTAATTTCAATGTCGCCGTTTCCTTTTAAAAGGGAGTATTCCACTCCGCTGAGAAGTTCGGAAAGTTTCATGTCTTTTTCTCCTTTTTGCGTTGAGGTAAGTAAAAATATTATTAAAAATGTACAGAAATTTTTCAATTCCTATTGATTTACAGAATGAAATGCTGTATAATATATTATTATAGCAGGCTGCGAGCGTGTATTCCTCGCATCTGTTGCCCGGGGCAGCGCTCCGAGCGCGGCTTTCGCTTTTCTTTATATATAAGATACTACTTTCTAACTCAATTGTCAATGTAAAGCAGGTCTCGGTCCGTAAAATATCGGTGTTTTTTAGCTTGAGGGCGCGGATATTATTTTTGCGGCGCGGTGTGACCGAAATATCACATTGACTTGTGATTATCAACAAAACCTGATTTGAAAAAGAAAAATTTTCTCGGCGCGAAGCGGATCTTCCCGATATCGGCGGGGGAAAAGTAAAAATCTTTCGTCTTGGGTTGTGAGATGTTCACAAACGAGTTTTGGCGCTGTTGCTAAAATATAATATGCTGTTTTTGTGCGTTCTGTCTTTTTTGGAAAATTCGGTGTACAGTTTGCACAAAAATATGGCGATAATATATTTAGAGCAATAAAAATGTATAAAGATATTGCAAAAAAGCTGTGCATATGTTATTATTTATATAGTGACGCTGCTATGCTTTATATGCACATTTCATATTTTGCGTTGTGCGCATCAGGCGGCGGCAAAAGGGGTATTTATGCCCGGGTAAACTATAATCTATTTATTTTTTCAGAAAGAAGGAAAAAGAAGATGAACAAGACAAAAAGATTTTGCGCGATCGCACTTGCGGCTATGATGGCTGTTACTGCATTCGCAGGCTGCGGCCCTGCTGCTACAACTGGCGGTGACACAACAACAACCACACCTTCCGCAGGCGGCGACACAACGACAACAGCTCCGACAGACGGCGGCGACCCGCTCGGCGGCGAGGGCGCATCCGGCACTATCAACCTTAAGGTTTGGGGTCCTGAGGCTGTTCAGACTCTCCTTAAGACACAGTGCGACACATTTGCACAGAACATGGCTGCATACGGTGACATTCAGATCGAAGTAGTTCCTCAGGGCGAGGCTGACTCCGCTACACAGGTACTTACAGACGCTAACGCTGCCGCAGACGTATTCGGTTTCGCTTGCGACAACCTTGACAAGCTCGTTACAGCAGGCGCTCTGCTTGAGGTTACAGGCGCTGACAAGGAGTTCGTTACTTCTTCAAACAGCGAAGCTTCCGTACTCGCAGCTACAAAGAACGACTCTATCTGGGCTTACCCGGAGACAGGCGACAACAGCTACATTCTCGTTTATGACAAGAAGGTAGTATCCGCAGACCAGGCTAAGACACTTGAGGGCACACTCGAGGCTTGCAAGGCTGCAAACAAGAAGTTCGTTATGGACGCAGGCAACGGCTACTATTCCTGCATGTTCATGTTCACGGGCGGACTTAAGATTGACGGTTTTGAAGAGGACGGCGAAACTCAGAAGTTCACCGAGTATGACGAGGATACAGTCGTTAAGACAATGCTCGCATTCCAGGATCTCTTCACACAGTACAAGGACATCTTCCTCAACGGCGAGGTGACAAAGGTAGTAGACGGCTTTAAGTCCGGCACAGTTGGCGCAGGTATCGACGGTTCTTGGAACTTCTCCAACGCTAAGGCTACACTCGGCGACGACGCAGGCTTTGCAGTTCTCCCGACGATCAACGTTGACGGTACAGACACACCGATCGTTAATATGTTCGGTTATAAGCTCCTCGGCGTTAACTCCAGCACAAAGTATCCGAACACAGCTATCGAGCTCGCTAAGTTCCTCTCAGGCGAAGACTGCCAGAAGGAGCGCGCAGAGCAGCTCAACTGGGGTCCGTCCAACAAGGTAGTTGCTGAGAGCGACCTCGTAAAGAACGACGAAGCTCTTAACGCTATTCTTTCGCAGCAGGCTAACTCCGTTGCACAGGTAGGCGTTGCAGCTACATTCTGGACACCGGTAGGCACATTCGGCAGCAAGATCGTTGACTTCGACAACCCGCTCGACGAAGCGAGCGCAAAGGAACTCGTTAAGACAACTATCGCAAACGTAAGAGACGAGTAATTCTTCTCGCAAAAAACCAACTGCACAATGACTTTTGCGGCGCCGGCGGCTGAGGCTGCCAAACGGCTTTGACCGCCGGCGTTTCTTTCGCAGATATTAGGAGAGTGAGCTAATGACATTTATTGAATATAAGTCGCTTTCTCCCGCTCAGCGCGCTATCTACAAGGTAAAAGAGTTTTTTTCACTTCTTCCGGGCAGAGTGAAGGCTTTCTTCGCTGCTATCGGTAAATTCTTTAAGAACCTTGGTATCAAGTTCGTTGAAGGGCTAAAGGGCTACGGTTCAAGATTCGCAAGCGGTGATATGAGCACAAAGGTTTCGTATCTCATTATGGGCTTCGGCAACTTTACAAGGGGTCAGGTCGGTAAGGGTCTTGCATTCCTCGCAGCCGAGGTTCTCTATTTCCTCTTTATGTGGAAATTCGGTCTCGTTTATCTTAATAAGTTCGATACGCTCGGCACACAGCTGTCTCACCAGGAGCTTAACCCGGCTACAGGCAGACCGTACATGGTGCCCGGCGATAACTCGATGCTTATCCTTCTCTACGGCACGATGTCGATACTCATTACGCTGGTATTCATCTTCGTGTACGTTGCAAACACAAAGGCAGCCTTTGAGGCTGAGCAGACTCAGAAGGCAGGCAAGAAGAACCCGACTCTCAAAGAAGAGCTCGCAGACTTCCTCGATGGCAAGTATCACATCACAATGCTGTCTCTCCCTGTACTTCTCATCTCTATCTTTACAATTCTCCCGCTCGTGTTCATGATCCTCATCGCGTTCACAAACTACGACAGATCTCATGTACCTCCGGGAAATCTTTTCACATGGGTTGGTCTCCAGACCTTCCGTGACGTATTCAAGGTATCAGAGGGCGCAAGCAAGGGCTACACGTTCCTCGAGCTGACTAAGTGGACTATCGTATGGGCTATCTTCGCTACATTTACGAACTACATAATCGGCATGATCCTTGCTCTTATGATCAACAAGAAGAGCATCAAGTTCAAGACACTCTGGAGAACGCTTTTCGTTATCACGATCGCTGTTCCTCAGTTCGTATCGCTTCTTCTTATGGCACAGATACTCCAGGACGACGGTGTTCTGAACGTTATCCTCGGCTATATGGGTATCGCGCCTATCTCTTTCTTCAACTCGACTGCGCTGACCGCGAGAATTACGGTTATCATAATCAATATGTGGGTCGGCGTACCGTACACTATCCTTCAGACATCAGGTATTCTTATGAATATCCCCGAGGACCTTTACGAATCGGCAAGGATCGACGGTGCAACACCTGTTGTACAGTTCTTCCAGATCACACTTCCGTATATGCTGTTCGTAACGACACCGTACCTCATCCAGTCTTTCGTTGGAAATATCAATAACTTTAACGTTATTTATCTTCTTACAAACGGCGGTCCGAGCAAGGACGCTAACCTCTACCAGGCCGGTCAGACAGACTTGCTCGTAACATGGCTGTTTAAGCTCACTATGGACAGTAACGACTACAACACCGCAGCAGCCGTAGGTATTCTCGTGTTCATCGTCTGCGCTACGCTGTCGCTCATCACCTTCAACCTGTCCAAGTCTTCAAGAAATGAGGAGGAATTCTCATGATAAAAAGCTATAAATTACAGAGAACTATCGCAGACGTAGTTATCTATGTGGTTCTTGCGGTACTCGGCGTTATCTGGGTAAGCCCCCTTGTTTGGCTTGTTCTGCACTCCTTCCGCGCAGAAGGCGGTGTATCGGTTCCTTATGTTTTCCCGAAGCAGCTCACGCTCGAAAACTACAAGGCGCTTTTCACAAACACCGATGTGTTCGACTATCCGAGATGGTTCCTTAACACATTCGTTGTAGCAGTATTCTCCTGCATTATCTCGTCTCTTTCGGTGCTTATGGTTTCCTACGCATTCTCGAGACTGAGATTTAAGTCTCGTAAAATGTTCATCAACATCGGCATGGTACTCGGAATGTTCCCGGGCTTTATGACCATGATCGCTCTGTACTACCTGCTCAAGGCGATGAACCTTACACAGACTCTCCCCGCACTCGTTATCTGCTATTCGGCAGGCTCCGGTCTTGGCTTCGCTATCTCGAAGGGCTTCTTCGATACGATCCCGAGAGCGCTTGACGAAGCTGCGAC
>OMPZ01000134.1 GCA_900313125.1 uncultured Eubacteriales bacterium
CGGCGATCTCAACCTGCTGATTTACAAGAGTGATAACAACATAAAAAGCAAAAAAGATCAGCACTCCGCTGAGTACAGCCTTCACAAGACGACTGCTGTCTTTCTTTTTACGTTGGTCTTTTCTCTTTTTATTCATAAGCCTACATCCCTTTCGTGATAAACTTCACGACACAATGATTATACAACAAAGTAGACCCATAATGCAAGAAGTATTTTGAATTTAGGAAAAATTTTTTTCTATTTTCCGTTTCCTTGCCGCACCATGTCGTATTTTACGGAAATCAATCGATAAATTTGCCGATAATTTGCATAATATCGCTCCTGCCGCGGAGACGATGCGGTCTGAAACCTTGAAAACCGATCTTATAACAAGGGCGGCGGCTTTGAAAAGATACCCCGTGACGATGCCGACAGAGAATCTGTACGCCAGCAGACCGCACAGGTGAGCCGCCATGATGTACACACGCAGATGACCGTGAACGGTAGTCTGCGCGAACATAAAGCACAAAAGCGCACAGCCCGACATAAACACGACGTCCTGACAGAACACGGCACGCTTTGAGCAAAAGCCGAGCGCGCGCAGGAAGCGGAAAATGTCGTAAAACACGCCGAGCCCGACGCCGAACAGAAACGCATAGCGGAATATCTCGCTTTGCTCGTAAACGGTCAGATGCAAGACGCGCGCCCCCTATCTGAACATCCTTTTAAAGATATTTTCACGAGGGCGGTTTTGTGTGTAGATGAGCGCGGAGACAGCGCCCTCTACCTCAAGCTCGCCGCTCTCTGTCGAGAGCTTTTTTATGTTCAGCTCCTCGCCCTGAATGTTGAGCTGACCGTAATCGGTATAAGCTACTATGCTTTTTTCGTCAAAGCTATCGACGTCGTTCACACCCGTAACAACAAGGCGCGAACGGTTGTCGAGCGTTATCAGGTTCGGCGACTTTGCTGTATTTTCCCCCATTGCAAGCACTCTCCAAGATCATAGTCTGCGGCTCGGAATAAGTCCGCTATAAACTATATGCCCGAAGAGCATTATTTATGTCACAGCACCTTGTACATTGTGGACGCTTCTTCTTTTTTTGCGTATTCGTTGATCTGCGTGACCTCTACCTTGAGCGGGTTTGCGCCGATCTGAATCTCGATCTTGTCGCCGACCTTGACTGCGTACGACGCGCGCTCGGGCTTGCCGTTGACTATAACCCTGCCGGCGTCGCAGGCTTCGTTTGCTACCGTCCTGCGCTTTATTATTCTCGAAATCTTCAGGTATTTATCAAGTCTCATGTTCTTTCACCTCTTTCGTTCTGCACTCTCACGATTCCGATCTCTACCAAATCAATAAAACATAAAACCGGCGCAGCAGACCGCCGCACCGGTTCGGATGTCGATAATCAATTACTTCTTATCAACGATATCCTTAAAGCCCTTGCCTGCCTTGAAAGCAGGAACCTTAGCTGCAGGGATCGTGAGCTTTTCGCCCGATCTGGGGTCAACGCCCTCTCTCTCCTTGCGTGCTCTCTGCTCGAATGTGCCAAAGCCTACGATCTGTACCTTCTCGCCCTCTGCAACTGCTTCAACGATAGTGTCGATCACTGCGGATACAGCCTTTTCTGCATCCTTCTTTGTAAGCTCGCTCTTTTCAGCGACCTTAACGATAAGTTCTGTCTTGTTCATAAAAAATCCTCCGTTTTTTCTGCGTTATACAGCAGTATTATTCTATTTTGCGGAACCGCGTCGGGTTGAGGTCTCATGAATTATCCTTCTGCGACTCCTTAGCCTGATTCCATAAGTCATCAAGCTCCGATATACTACATTCTTCAAACGTCTTTCCCTGAGCGGTTATACCCTTCTCCACCTCTTTGAAACGGGAAAGAAATTTTTCGCAGGCGTCGTAAAGAGCCTTTTCGCTGTTTACGCCTGCAAGCCTGACTGTGTTGACAGCGGCGAAAAGCAGGTCGCCAGCTTCCTCGGCAACGGCGCTCTTGTCTCCGCTCTTTGTGGCTTCGAGCAGCTCGGCAAGCTCCTCGCTCACCTTGACGGCAGCGTCGTCGGCATTCGCGAAATCAAAGCCGACCTTTGCCGCTTTTTTCTGTATCTTCTGCGCCCTCATCAGAGACGGCAGCGAACGCGCTATGCTGTCCATCGCTTCGGACTGCGACTTCTGCTCCTTCGTCTCCATCTTGATCTTATCCCAGTTGTCGAGCACCTTGCCGACTGTATCGGCCTTGACCTCGCCAAACACATGAGGGTGACGCGTTATCATCTTCTGACAAACGTCGTTTGCAACGTCGTCGATATCAAAAACGCCCTTTTCACGCTCGATCTGAGTGTGGAAAACGACCTGCAAAAGCACGTCGCCAAGCTCCTCTCTGAGCCCCTCGGGGTCGTCGTTGTCGATAGCTTCGACTACCTCGTACGTTTCTTCGATAAGATCCTGACGTATCGTTTTGTGCGTCTGCACCTTATCCCACGGACAGCCGTCGGGCAGTCTCAGACAGCGCACGATCTCAACAAGATCGTCAAAGTTATATTTATCTTTAAACTGAAAGTCCATTTTATTCACCGAAAAATATTATCTTATTAGAAATATATGAGCCAAACGTCAGCATTACTATTTTAACTCAAAATAAACTTTTTTTCAAGAGGATTTTCAATATTTCTGCATTTTTATTGCATAATTTATCAGCCCGGTGAAAAACTCTTTATTCTCAC
>OMPZ01000003.1 GCA_900313125.1 uncultured Eubacteriales bacterium
ATTCTCTTGTACTGACCGAACATATAGCCGATCTCTCTGCCGCCCGTGCCGATATCGCCTGCCGGAACGTCTGTGTCGGCGCCGATGTACTTGCAAAGCTCGGTCATAAAGCTCTGGCAGAAGTTCATGATCTCACGGTCGGACTTGCCCTTCGGGTCGAAGTCGGAGCCGCCCTTGCCGCCGCCGATCGGCAGACCTGTAAGGCTGTTCTTGAAGATCTGCTCAAAGCCCAAAAACTTGATGATACCGAGGTTTACAGAGGGGTGAAGTCTCAGACCTCCCTTGTAAGGACCGATCGCGGAGTTGAACTGAACGCGGTAGCCGGTGTTGACATGAACGTCGCCGTTGTCGTCGATCCACGGTACGCGGAATTTGATCTGTCTTTCAGGGTTTACAAGTCTCTCAAGCAGAGCGTCGCGCCTGAAAGCTTTTTCATTTGCATCAACAATGGGGCGAATGGAATCGAGTACCTCGCGTACTGCCTGATGAAATTCCGGCTCGTCCGGGTTTTTGATCGTCACTTGCTCGACGATCTCGTCAACGTATGACATATCTCATGTCCTCCAATATAGAAAAATATAGTTTTATCAACATGAAGGCGCACACCTTCACATTAAAATGATACTTGATAAACGCCTTTTAAGGCAACATCGCTCCGACTCTGAATTTCAGACATTATCCGTGAAAAATCCGACATTCTTTTTATGCGCGGTATTTTTTGTGTATAATGGATCGTATATCGGAAAAGCGGCAAAGGGGGCTATGTTCGGAATGAAAAGCGAGGGCGGGGGACACATCACTCCCGAGGAAAAAAGCAGGATAATCAGCGACGCCAAAACACTTCTGATCGTCAGAATGGGGATGACGGAGGAGCAGGCTCACAAATATCTGCAAAAAAGCTCAATGGATAAATGCGTTCCGAAATACGTTGCCGCGCAGTCGGTGATAGACGACAATTCCGATTTCCGATAGCCGTTATTTCCTGAAATCGGATGGGACCCGACCAGTTACCTTCTTGAAAACACGCGTGAAATAGTCCGACGAGGAATAGCCCAAAAGATCGCTCACCTCATTTACCTTGTAGTGTCCCGAGCTTAACAGCAGCTTCGCGTAATCCATAGTCAGCCTTTTGTAAAAATCGCTGAACGAGATCCCGGCGCGTCTTTTGAAATAACGTCTGAAATAATCGGGATTGAAGCCGAAATAGTCGGCGGCTTCTTCGACAGTTACAGCGCAGCCCTTCACCTTTACGAGAAATTCGCCGAGCTTTTCCAGCATCGAGCTGTTGTCGTCGGTCAGCTCGATCGCCGCGAGAGCCGTCTCCATTGCCTTGCTGTACTCGCTGTTCATGACCCTTTGGCTCACAACGCCCGACGCCCTGACGAGCGCCTCGCGCAGATCGTCCTCGGAGATCGGCTCTGTCAGACAGTCGATCGCGCCCAGCAAAAAGCATTCGCGAATGTTCTTCGGGGAGTCGAGATAGCTGATAACTATTGTCGGTATCTCCGTTTTTCTGCGCGCCGTTCTGTTGAGGAAATCGACAGATAATGCCGCGGCGGGGCGGTCAACGCATATCACGAGCCCGCACTCTTTTTCGCAGGCCGCGCTGACGGCAGCGCTTATATCCGAGGTGTACCGTGATATCTCAAAGCCGTACTCCTTCCAAAGAGAATGATCGGCGTATTTTCTAAGCTCGCTGCCGTGGCTGTCGAGCACCAGTATTTTAAAAAGCATCAGGCACACCTCCTTTTGATTTGAATAAAAAAATAACAGGACTGTCCTCCCGTTACCAGCGCGCCAAAATTGATTTGTCTCGGATAACGCTGTACCGGCAGAACCGCCCCATTGCTTAATTTTAATTTAGCACAACGAAAAATCAAAGTCAATGGCAAAAACGCTTGTCATTCAAATTTGACGGTAAAATGTCGGAAATTTGCAGGAATAAAAACCGACTTGTTCCGAACATTTCGGATCGCGTTCGGCAAGCTTCGCCGGAAGCCGACAGACATTTTTCGAGCTCCTTATTAAAGAAATAACCAGCCGAATAACGGTGATATCTCATCGGCTGTTTTACCGTCAAAAATCCGACCAATTAAAAATTTTTCGGAAAAACCCTTGACAAAAACGGAAATGTGGTATACAATACGAGCATAACGAAACGGCAATGAGGTCGCGGCGTAAAAGCCCTCATTGCCGTTTCTTTTTTGTTTGCGGGGGTGAGCTTATGAGAACGGTTTTCAAATACCGGCTATACCCGACGGCGCAGCAGGAAACGCTTTTGCAGCAAACGCTGGGCTGTACGCGTATGGTCTATAACCACTATCTTGAAAAGCGCATCGGGCTTTACCGCGCGACAAAAGCAAACTTCGGCTTTATCAAGTGCCTTGAGGATCTCGACAGCTACATCGAAGCTCAGCCGTTTCTTGCCGATGTCAGCAGATCGGCTTTGGAGCAGACGATCCGCGAGCTTGACGGCGACTTCAAAAGGTTTTTCAGCCGCCCGAAAAGGGGCTTGCCGAAATACAGGTCGAAGAACGCTCCGACAGCTCATTTTACCGCAGCGAGCGGCGCGTTCGGCGTGGAAAACGACAGGCTCGTGATCCCCGAGATAGGCTCCGTCAAGCTCGTTCTTCACCGCGAGATACCCGAGGGCTACAGCGTCAGGAGCGTCACGGTCACGAGAGTCGGCAGCGAGTGGTACGCCGATCTTTTCTGCCGCTGCAACGTCCAGACGCGCGCAAAGAAAGATCTCCGTGCGGTAACGGTCAGCTTTTCAAACGAGCATTTCATAACGCTTGACAACGGCGTTTCAGTCGATTATCCCGACGAGCTGATCTGCGCCGAGAAAAAGCTTTCGCGCGAAAAGCGCAGGCTTTCCAACATGGAGCAAAACAGCAAAAACAGAGCCGAGCAAAGGCTTGTCGTTACAAAGCAGCGCCGCCGCGTGGAGGATATACGAAAGGATTTTCTTCACAAGCTGACGAAGGAGCTTTCCGATGATTACAACTGCGTGACCGTCAACAGAGAGCCTTCTTCAAGCGCGCCGGAACGCTCGCTCTTCATCTCATACCTCGGCTACAAGCTTGAAAAAAACGGCGGCAGACTTTGCAGCCCAAATTAAAAAAACAGAACCGTGGGGCGCACGGGGATAGCCCGTTTATGCTCAGCCTGAAAGCTGTCGAGCGGGAAACGCCAAAACGCAAAGACCATACAAACATCGGACTGACAGGGGTTGGAAGAGAACGGTCTTTGCAAGAGCGCACGTCACCTCCGATATGTAAACCTTAGGAAAACGGCAACGGCGCCGTGAGGTACTCTGTAAGAGAGTATTCTCCGATGCCGCTGCCGTTTTCCTTTTCAGGGTCTTTATCAAATCATTATCATAAAGCCGCGCCGCCGGTAAAGCTTGCTTTAAAACAAGCTTTGTTAGCTGCAGCAAAATACGGCGCGTGCTTTATGTTAAGATAAATAACTAATTAAATTTTCAAAAAAGAAAAGAAGGGACACTTATGACAGACTCAAATGTAACCGTACTGTTTTCAGATGTCAACACTATGTGGACTCTGATCGGTGCAGCGCTGGTTTTCTTCATGCAGGCAGGCTTTGCCGCGGTAGAAGCAGGCTTTACGCGCTCGAAAAACAGCGGTAATATCATTATGAAAAACCTCATGGACTTCTCAATAGGAACTCCGCTTTACTGGCTTGTGGGCTTTGGTATCATGTTCGGTACACATTCGGCGATCTTCGGCGGTATCGACCTGTTCACAAGAGGTGATTACACAGCGATCCTCCCCGACGGAGTAAGCTTTTTCGCTTATTTTATTTTCCAGACCGTGTTCTGCGCGACGAGCGCTACGATCGTATCGGGCGCGATGGCTGAACGCACGAAGTTTTCCTCCTACTGCATCTACTCCGCAGTTATCAGTCTTTTGATCTACCCCGTTTCGGGTCATTGGATCTGGGGCGGCGGCTGGCTCGCACAGCTCGGCTTCCACGATTTCGCAGGCTCTACTGCGGTCCATATGCTCGGCGGTCTCTGCGCTCTCATCGGTGCGGCGTTCCTCGGTCCGCGTATCGGAAAGTATGACAAAAACGGCAACCCGAAAGCTATCCCCGGTCACAACATACCTCTCGGCGCGCTCGGCGTGTTTATCCTCTGGTTCTGCTGGTTCGGCTTCAACGGCGGTTCGACCGTTTCGATGACAGACGGCGGCGCGGAGCTTGCGAGCATCGTATTCTTCAACACTAACCTCGCGGCGGCTGTCGCAACTCTCGCGACAATGATAATTACATGGATCCGCTACAAGAAGCCCGATGTTTCGATGACGCTCAACGGCTCTCTCGCAGGTCTCGTTGCCGTCACGGCAGGCTGTGACTGCGTGAACCCCTGGGCAGCGGCTGTTATCGGCCTTATCTCGGCATTCGCTATCGTTTTCGGCGTTGAGTTCGTCGATAAGGTTCTCAAGATAGACGACCCGGTCGGCGCTGTAGGCGTGCATTTCTGCAACGGTCTCCTCGGTACGCTGCTTACGGGCGTATTCGCAAGCAACAGATGGCTTGCCGAAAACAACATGACAAGGGGCACGTTTTTCGGCATTCAGTGTCTGGGCGCTCTCGCCGTTATCCTTTGGGGCGGCGTTATGATAACGATCACGTTCTTCATCATCAAAAAGACAGTCGGCCTGCGCGTAACACGCGAGGAAGAGCTGCAGGGTCTTGACCTTCCCGAGCACGGACTTGTCAGCGCATACGCAGACTTCCAGCCCATCTTTGCAACAATGTCCGCTCCCACGGCAAACAAGAGCTCCTCGTCGGCTAAGGCAGAGACTAAGGTCGATATCGACGAAGCTGTTCCCGTCGTTCTCAAAACTCCGAAAACTCCCGTTGCGTCCGACGTCAAGCTCACTAAGATCGAGATCTTCGTTCGTCAGGAATGCTTTGAATCGCTCAAGCAGGCTATGCTCGATATCGGCATCACCGGCATGACGGTTACGAACGTGCTCGGCTGCGGCGTACAGAAGGGTCAGCCCTCGTACTACAGAGGCGCCGTTCAGGAGATCACGCTCCACCCGAGAGTTCAGGTAGAGATCGTTGTCAGCAAGATCCCCGTAAAGACCGTTATCGACGCCGCAAAGAGCGTTATGTACACAGGTCACACGGGCGACGGCAAGATCTTCGTTTACGACGTCGAAAATGTAGTTAAGGTCCGTACAGGCGAAGAAGGCGTTGACGCTTTGCAGGACGAAGAGCAGTATTGATCCTGTGAAAAAATATACGTTTTGTAATAGCAGAAAGGAAATTTGCATAACTTGGAAACAAAACTTGCAAAATTTGGACTGTTCTTACAGCTAATGAAACAAAAAACATATTCAAAAAATGTCAGATTTCATGAAATGTGGTATTGACAAAAAGAATGTTTTTTAGTACAATAAACACATTGAAGAAATGGGCAAGGGCGTTCATTGTTTGAGGGGAGAGGTGCCCCCGAACGGTGAACGCTCTTTTTATTTCAAAAGTCCGAAATTTATAGGAAATAAGCCGTTTTTTAACGGGCTAAGGGGAAATTGACCTACCGGTTAGCCGGAAAATAATCATTTTCCGTAATCATAAAAACAAAAATCAAGGAGGATTAGGAAGTATGTATTATTCTTACCGGGATGTTATGCAGTTCATCGAAGAAGAGGACGTTAAGTTTATTCGCCTTGCATTTGTTGATATTGCAGGAATCCAAAAAAATATTTCAATTATGCCCTCGGAGCTGAAACGGGCGTTCACCGACGGCATAGCCTTTGACGCGTCGAGCATTTACGGCTTCGGCGACGAGGTCAGCTCCGATCTGTTTCTGCGCCCCGAGCCGCAGACGCTCGAGATACTGCCGTGGCGCCCGTCACAGGGCAGAGTTGCAAGAATGTTCTGCAACATTTTCAATTCGGACGGCACACCTTTCGAGCTTGACAGCCGCAGACTTCTGAAGCTTGCCGTTGACCGCGCAAAGGCGAAGGGCTTCAGCTTCAATTTCGGCGCGGAGTTTGAGTTTTATCTCTTCAAGCGCGATGAGAACGGCAGCCCGACAAAGATCCCCTACGACAACGCGGGCTACATGGACATCGCCCCCGAGGATAAGGGTGAGGACGTTCGCCGCGAGATCTGCTTTACATTACTCAATATGGACATCATGCCGGAAAGCTCACACCACGAGATGGGACCCGGTCAGAACGAGATAGATTTCAAGTACAGCGACGCTATGACGTCGGCTGACAATGCCATAACCTTTAAAACGGTGGTAAGCTCCGTTTGCAATATGAACGGTCTGTGCGCAGACTTTTCGCCGAAGCCGCTCGCGGATAAAAGCGGCAGCGGTCTGCATATAAATATGTCTGTAAAGTCCGCCGACGGGAACGATCACTTCCGTCCGATGCTTGCCGGAGTTCTCAGGCATATCAAAGAAATGACGGCTTTCATGAACCCGTGCGAGGAGTCTTACGCGCGTCTCGGTAAGGACAAAGCGCCGAAATATATCACATGGTCGCGTGAGAACCGCTCACAGCTCGTGCGCATTCCTGCGGCGAAGGGCGAGTACCGCCGCATCGAGCTGCGTTCGCCCGACCCGATGATAAACCCATACGTCGCATACACGCTGCTTATCAACGCCGCGATGGACGGCATCGAGAACGAGCTTCAGCCGCCCGAGCCGGTCAATGTCAATCTGTACACGGCAGCCCCGGAGATAACGGAAGCTCTCGAGCTTTTGCCGCAGTCATATTCTCAGGCGGCCGAGATCGCAAGGAACAGCGAATTTATCAAAAGCAGCATTCCGCTCGGATTTCTTCGCTGACGCAAAACGATAGAACACACGGCAAAAGGAGGTGTTCCGATGCTGGGAGACTGTCGAAGTGTACTTATCGTTTCAAAAGAAGGCAAGGCGGTCGATTTTGTACGCGCGGCAATGCCGCCAAGCGAGTTCTATCCCGTCTTGACTGCCGCAAGCGCCGCCGAGGCAAGGCGTACCATGCTGAGAACACCTATAGATATTTTGGTGATAAATATACCTTTGCCCGATGAATTTGGCACAAAGCTTGCCGAAACGGCGAGCCGCGAATGCGGAGTCGTGATACTTGTCAAGCCGGAGCTTTACGAGCGCGCCGTGTATAAAATGGAGCCGTTCGGTGTTCTGACGCTTTCCAAGGCGATGAACAAAGCGCTATTGTATCAGGCGTTAAAGGTGATAGCGGCGTCCGACAGCAAGATCAAACGGCTGGAGGAAAGCACGGCAACGCTTGAGCGAAAGCTGCATGAGCTAAAGCTCGTAAACAAAGCGAAGAGCTTTTTGATAGAAGAAAAGGGAATGTCTGAGGAACAGGCGCACAAGCTCATAGAAAAAACGGCAATGGACAACGGCATCAAAAAAAGTGATGCCGCGAAATTAGTTTTAAAAGAGCTGTCCGATGACAGTTCCTTACCAATAAATAAAAAAGAAGGCTGAAACATGACAAAATACATTTTCGTGACCGGCGGCGTTGTGTCCGGTCTCGGCAAAGGGATCACCGCCGCGTCTCTGGGCAGACTGCTGAAAGCACGCGGACTGAAGATCGCGGCGCAGAAGCTCGATCCTTACATCAATGTCGATCCGGGAACGATGAGCCCGTATCAGCACGGCGAGGTGTTCGTAACTGAGGACGGCGCGGAGACAGACCTCGACCTCGGTCACTACGAGCGTTTTATCGACGAGGATCTAAACAAGTATTCAAACCTTACCACGGGCAAGGTCTACTGGAATATCCTCAACAAGGAGCGCAGGGGCGAGTTCCTCGGCGAGACCGTTCAGGTGATACCACACGTTACGAACGAGATCAAGCATTTTATCTATAACGTCGGCAAAAAAAGCGGCGCCGACGTCGTTATCACCGAGATCGGCGGAACTGCCGGCGACATCGAGAGCCAGCCGTTTATCGAAGCGATACGTCAGGTAGGACTTGAGGTCGGACTTGAAAATGTCTGCTATATCCACGTTGCTCTCGTGCCGTATCTGCGCTGCTCGGACGAGCACAAAACGAAGCCCGTACAGCATTCCGTAAAGGAGCTGCAGGGAATGGGCATAAAGCCCGATATCATCGTGCTGCGCTGCGACGAGCCGCTCGAAGAGAACATCTTCAAAAAGATATCGCTGTTCTGCAACGTCAGGGAGGACTGCGTGATCGAAAACACGAACGTTCCCGTGCTGTACGAAGCGCCGATAATGCTCGAAAAAGCGAACTTTTCCGACGTTGTCTGCCGAAAGCTCGGTATCAGCGCCGGCGCACCCGACCTGACAGAGTGGAACGAGATGCTTTCAAATATCAAAACGCGTTCGCGCAAGGTGACTATCGGCATCGTCGGAAAATACGTTCAGCTTCATGACGCGTACCTTTCCGTTGCCGAGGCGATCCACCACGCAGGCTACTCCTGCGGCGCCCGCACCGATATCGAATGGATCGACAGCGAGACCGTTACCGATGAAAACGCGGCAGAGATACTCGGCAGCTGCGACGCGGTGATAGTTCCCGGCGGCTTTGGTCAGCGCGGCATTCCCGGAATGATCGCAACGGCGAGATACGCAAGAGAAAACAATGTGCCGTACCTCGGCATTTGTCTCGGAATGCAGATCGCGGTGATCGAATTTGCGCGCAGCGTTTGTAAGCTCTCCGACGCAAACTCCGGCGAATTTGACGACGACTCGAAGAACAAGGTCATTGATTTCATGCCCGACCAGAGCGAGAGCATCAACAAGGGCGGCACGCTGAGACTCGGCGCTTACAAGTGCAGGATAAAAGACGGCACAAAAATGAAAAGCTGCTACGGCGTCAGCGAGATATCGGAACGCCACCGTCACCGCTATGAGTTCAACAACGATTATATAGATATATTTACCGACAACGGTCTTGTCATAAGCGGCACCTCGCCCGACGGTTCCATCGTCGAAACGGTTGAGGTACCCGGCAACGATTTCTATGTCGGAGTTCAGTTCCATCCCGAATTTAAGAGCCGTCCGAATAAGGCGCACCCGCTGTTTAACGGGCTTATCGGCGCGGCTATCAAAAAAGCGAGGTCGAATCAATATGAATGATAATGTTAATACAAACGCGCCGGCGCTTTACCGCCCGGAATTTGAACACGATGCCTGCGGTATCGGCGCGGTAGTAAGCATAAAGGGCGAGGAGAGCCACAAAGTAGTTGACAACGCGCTTTCCATCGTCGAAAAGCTCGAGCACAGAGCCGGCAAGGACGCCACGGGCGAGACAGGCGACGGCGTAGGCATACTTGTCCAGATCTCTCACGGGTTCTTTACAAGGGCTGCCGCCGAGATCGGCATCGACCTCGGCGAAAAGCGCACATACGGCGTGGGAATGTTCTTCTTCCCGCAGGACGAATTAAAGCGCAGCCAGGCAAAGAAAATGCTTGAGATAATCTCCGAGAAGGAGGGCGTCAGGTTCTTAGGCTGGCGTGACGTGCCCGTTGACAGCGGCGCGATCGGAAAAAAGGCGCTCGACTGTATGCCGAGGATAATGCAGTGCTTCGTTCAAAAACCGGAGGATACCGCCGAGGGCATCGAGTTTGACCGCAGGCTGTACGTTATCCGCCGCGAGTTCGAGCAGAGCAACGACAACACCTATGTATGTTCCTTCTCGTCAAGAACGATCGTTTACAAGGGTATGTTCCTCGTTGAGCAGCTTCGCAAATTCTATCTCGACCTTCAGAGCGGCGAGTACAAAAGCGCGCTCGCTCTCGTACATTCGAGATTCTCCACAAACACAAATCCCTCGTGGGAGCGCGCTCACCCGAACAGAGTTATCCTCCACAACGGCGAGATCAACACTATCCGCGGCAACGCCGACAGGATGCTCGCCCGTGAGGAGACTATGACAAGCCCCGTTATGCAGGACGACATCGACAAGATACTCCCCGTAATAAACGCGTCGGGTTCGGACTCGGCTATGCTCGACAACACGCTCGAATTTCTGATGATGAACGGAATGGAGCTGCCGAAGGCCGTTATGGTGACGATCCCCGAGCCATACTCCAACGACAAAACTATCACACGCGAAAAGCGCGATTTCTACCATTACTACTCCACGATGATGGAGCCGTGGGACGGCCCTGCCGCTATCCTTTTCACCGACGGCGATACGGTCGGCGCGGTGCTCGACAGAAACGGTCTGCGTCCGTCGCGATACTATATCACCGACGACGATATGCTAATTCTCTCGTCCGAGGTCGGCGTTCTCCCGATCGAGACGTCGCACATCATCGAGAAGAGCAGGCTCCAGCCGGGCAAAATGCTGCTCGTAGACCTCAAGCAGCAGAGAGTTATCTCCGACGACGAGTGCAAGCAGCGCTACGCGCTTTCAAAGCCCTACGGCGAGTGGCTCGACCAGAATCTCGTCAAGCTCCACGACCTGCCTATCCCGAACCACAAGGTGGCTAACCATACGCAGGAGCAGCGCGACCGTCTTTACAAGGCGTTCGGCTACAGCTACGAGCAGATCAGGGATTCTATCCTCCCTATGGCGAAAAACGGCGGTGAAGCGACAGCCGCAATGGGTACGGATATCCCGCTCGCCGTGCTTTCCGAAAAGCATCAGTCGCTGTTCAACTACTTCAAGCAGATCTTCGCGCAGGTGACGAATCCGCCTATCGACGCTATCAGAGAAGAGATCGTAACGGATACCACGGTCTATGTAGGCTCCGACGGCAACCTTCTTGAAGAGAAGGCGGATAACTGCAATATGCTCGAGATACACAACCCGATACTTACCTCGGTAGACCTGATGAAGATAAAGGCGATAGACCGCCCGGGCTTCAAGGTAGCGACCGTTTCGCTTCTCTACTACAAGAACACGCCGCTTGAGCGCGCTCTTGACAGACTTTTCGTTTCGTGCGACAGGGAATACAGAAAGGGCGCGAATATCATCGTTCTCTCCGACAGGGGCGTTGACGAAAACCACGTCGCTATCCCGTCGCTGCTTGCCGTATCGGCTATGGAGCAGTACCTCATCAGAACAAAGAAGCGTACCGCCGTATCTATCATTCTCGAAAGTGCCGAGCCGTGCGAGGTACACCATTTCGCCGCGCTTCTCGGTTACGGCGCAAGAGCCGTGAACCCGTACCTTGCGCAGGAGTGCATCTCCGAGCTTATCGACAAGGAGCTTCTCGACAAGGATTACCACACCGCGATCAAGGACTACAATTCCGCCGTTCTGCACGGTATAGTCAAGATCGCGTCGAAAATGGGCATCTCGACGATCCACTCCTACCAGTCGTCACAGATCTTTGAAGCCGTGGGCATCAAGCAGGACGTTATCGACAAGTATTTCACAAATACCGTAAGCCGCGTCGGCGGTATCGGTCTTGAGGAGATAGGCGAGGGCGTTGAGTGGCGTCACGACCACGCGTTCGACCCGCTCGGTCTCGGCGTTGACACAACGACCGACAGTACAGGCTCGCACAAGCTGCGCTCGGGTCACGACAAAGAGGACCACATGTACAGCTCCGAGACGATCATCGCCCTGAGAGAAGCGACGCAAAAGGGCGATTACAAGCGCTTCAAGGAATACACGGCGATGGTCGACAGCGAAAGCGTTCCCCATACGCTCAGAGGACTTATGGAGCTTGATCTCGACGAGAGCAGAGCTATCCCGATCGAAGAGGTCGAGTCTGTTGACGAGATCGTAAAGCGTTTCAAAACAGGCGCGATGAGCTACGGCTCGATCAGCCAGGAGGCTCACGAGTGCATGGCAGAAGCGATGAATCTTCTCGGCGGAAAGTCAAACTCCGGCGAGGGCGGCGAAATGCCCGAGCGTCTCGGCACAAACAAAAACAGCGCGATCAAGCAGGTAGCGTCGGGACGCTTCGGCGTAACGAGCGAATACCTCATGAGCGCGAAGGAAATACAGATCAAAATGGCGCAGGGCGCAAAGCCCGGCGAGGGCGGTCATCTCCCCGGAAAGAAGGTCTACCCGTGGATCGCGAAGAACAGGTATTCAACGCCCGGCGTGTCGCTCATCTCACCTCCGCCGCACCATGATATTTATTCCATCGAGGATCTCGCCCAGCTTATCTATGACCTTAAAAACGCCAACAGAAAAGCGCGTATCTCCGTAAAGCTCGTAAGTGAAGCCGGCGTCGGCACTATCGCGGCGGGCGTTGCAAAGGCGGGCGCGCAGGTCGTTCTGATCTCCGGCTACGACGGCGGCACGGGCGCAGCTCCCGTAAGCTCGATACACAACGCGGGTCTGCCGTGGGAGCTGGGTCTTGCCGAAACTCACCAGACGCTCATCAAAAACGGTCTGCGCTCACGCGTCATCATCGAGACAGACGGCAAGCTCATGAGCGGCAAGGACGTAGCTATCGCGGCTATGCTCGGCGCGGAGGAGTTTGGCTTTGCCACCGCTCCGCTCGTAACGATGGGCTGCGTTATGATGAGAGTCTGCAACCTTGACACCTGCCCGGTCGGCATTGCTACGCAGAACCCCGAGCTGAGAAAGCGTTTCCGCGGCAAGCCGGAGTACATCGTGAACTTCATGCGCTTTATCGCGCAGGAGCTCAGAGAGATCATGGCAAAGCTCGGCGTCCGCACGGTCAGAGAGCTTGTCGGCAGAACAGACCTTCTCCGAGTGAAGGCAGATCAGGTAACTACGCGCGCCGAAATGGTCGATCTCTCAGGCATTCTCAGCCGTGAGTTCGCAAATGCCGAGAATACGCGCTTCGACCCGAACAACGCGTATGACTTCGAGCTTGAAAAAACTATCGACGAAAGCAGGCTGCTCCCCGAATTTGCCAAGGCGATGAAGAACCGCACGAAAAAGACGGTCAAGGTCGATGTTACGAGCACGGACAGAACGCTGGGAACTATCCTCGGCTCGGTCATCACGGAGAAATTCGGCGAAACGCTTGATGACGACACCTATACCGTTGCCTGCAGCGGCGGCGGCGGACAGTCGTTCGGCGCGTTTATCCCGAAGGGTCTCACGCTGAGACTTGAGGGCGATTCAAACGACTATTTCGGCAAGGGTCTTTCCGGCGGAAAGCTCATCGTTTACCCGCCGAAGGACAGCAGCTTTAAGGCTGAAGAAAACATCATCGTCGGCAACGTTGCGCTCTACGGCGCGACAAGCGGCGAAGCTTATATAAACGGTGTGGCAGGCGAGCGTTTCTGCGTGCGCAATTCGGGCGCGTATGCTGTTGCCGAGGGCGTGGGCGACCACGGCTGCGAGTACATGACGGGCGGCAGAGTCGTTATCCTCGGCAAAACGGGACGCAATTTCGCGGCAGGTATGAGCGGCGGTATAGCTTATGTCTACGACGAAAAGCATGATTTCTACCTCAAGCTCAACAAGGAGCTCGTCACGATGAGCAGCGTTACCGAAAAGCATGACATAGAGGAGCTGCGCACGATGATCGAAAAGCACTATGCCGCAACAGGCTCGGCGCTCGCAAAGCGTATGCTCGACAATTTTGAAAGCTATCTGCCCGATTTCAAAAAGATCATGCCCGATGACTACAACAAAATGCTCTGCGCTATCGGCAAGCTTGAGGAGAAGGGTCTCGACCATGAGCAGGCAAAGCTTGAGGCGTTCTACGCCGTTTTGAAGGGAGAAGTGAACAATGGGTAAACCGACAGGATTCCTTGAATACGACAGGGTCGGCAACACAACGCTGCCGCCCGAGGAGAGAATAAAGAGCTTTAACGAGTTTCGTTCTCCGCTCAATATGGAGGAGAGAACAAAGCAGGCGGCGCGCTGTATGAACTGCGGCGTACCGTTCTGCCAGTCGGCGATGCGTCTCAACGGCATGGTGTCGGGCTGCCCTCTTCACAACCTTATCCCCGAGTGGAACGACGAGCTGTACAACGGTCATTACGAGCACGCTCTCAGCAGACTGCTCAAAACGAACAACTTTCCCGAGTTTACCGGCAGAGTATGTCCGGCATTGTGTGAAGCCGCCTGTACCTGCGGTATGTACGACAGCCCCGTGACCGTACACGACAACGAGCTTGCCGTGATCGAAAACGGCTTTGCAAAGGGCTATGTAAAGCCCCGCCCTCCGAAGGTGAGGACAGGCAAAAGCGTCGCCGTGATAGGCTCGGGACCCTCCGGTCTTGCCTGCGCCGATATGCTCAACAAGCGCGGTCACAGCGTTACGGTTTTCGAGCGCGAGGATCGTCCCGGCGGTCTGCTGATGTACGGTATCCCGAACATGAAGCTTGACAAGAGCGTCGTTCTGCGCCGCGTACGTCTCATGGAGGAAGAGGGCGTCGTGTTCAGAACGGGCTGCGATATCGGAGCGAACGTTCCCGCTCACGAGATCATGGAAAACTACGACGCGGTCGTTCTCTGCTGCGGCGCGGCAAAGCCCCGCGACCTCAATGTCGAAGGACGCGAGCTAAACGGCGTCCATTTCGCGGTGGATTTCCTGAAGTCCACTACAAAGGCGCTTCTGAACAATACCTTCGATAAGGGCGAGTATATCAGCGCAAAGGGCAAAAATGTCCTTGTAGTCGGCGGCGGCGACACGGGCAACGACTGTGTGGGAACGTGCGTGCGCCACGGCTGCGCGTCGGTAACTCAGCTTGAGATGATGCCTAAGCTGCCCGACGAGCGCACCCCCGACAACGCATGGCCGCAATGGCCGCGCGTTTGCAAAACGGATTACGGTCAGGAAGAGGCGGCAGCCGTTTTCGGTCACGACCCGAGAGTTTATCAGACGACGGTAAAGCGCCTTATCGGCGACGACGCAGGCAACCTTGCGGCGGCGGAGCTTGTGACACTTGAGCCAAAGCGCGACGAGACGACCGGCAGAATGACCATGACGCCCGTTGAGGGCAGCGAAAGAACGGTCGATGCCGATATGCTGCTGATAGCCGCGGGCTTCCTCGGTTCGGCGGAGTACGTTACTAACGCCTTCGGCGTCGCGCTCAATGAGCGGACGAACGTGCTGACCGAAAACGAGAAATACGCGTCGAGCGTCGAAAAGGTCTATACGGCAGGCGATATGCACAGAGGTCAGAGCCTTGTAGTGTGGGCGATAGCCGAAGGACGCGCCGCCGCAAGAGAAGTTGACGAATTTCTTATGAGATATACAAATATGATTTGAGGAGCTGAGCTTATGTCGCTTTCTTTCACCAAAATGCACGGTCTGGGCAACGACTATATTTACTTCGACTGTGTAAAAAACACCGCGCCGAAAGACCCTTCTGCGCTGTCGATCAAGCTTTCCGACAGGCATTTCGGAGTTGGCGGCGACGGCATCGTTCTCATAATGCCGTCCGAAAAGGCTGATTTCAGAATGAGAATGTTCAACGCCGACGGCAGCGAGGGCGCGATGTGCGGCAATGCCTCGCGCTGTATCGCAAAGTATGTTTACGAACGCGGTCTTACAGATAAGACCGATATCTCGCTTGAAACAAAGTCGGGCATCAAACGCCTGATGATCTCGGAAAACGGCGGCGTTGCAGAAAGCGTGACGGTCGATATGGGAAAGCCCTTTATCGGCGCTGTCGGCGCGCCTATTGTGACGGCAGAGGGGGAGTACATCTACACCTTCGTCGATATGGGTAATCCCCACTGCGTGATCTTCACCGATAAAAACACCGGCGAGCTGCCGCTTGAAAAGCTCGGCAGACCGCTTGAAAATCACGAGTTTTTCCCTGACCGCGCGAATATCGAGTTCGTAAATGTGCTTTCCGACCATGATCTGCGTATGCGTGTGTGGGAGAGAGGGAGCGGCGAAACGCTCGCCTGCGGCACGGGAGCCTGCGCGACGGTCACAGCGGCTGTCGCAAACGGTATATGCCGACAGGGCGATCGTGTGAACGTCCACCTCAAGGGCGGCACGCTCAGCATAACATACACGGGTGACACCGTGCTGATGACAGGACCTGCCGCGTTCGTTTTCGACGGCACGGCTGAGGAATAACTTCGGAGGGATCTGAAATGAAGATAAACGGCAATTTTGACAACCTTGTAGAAAGCTACCTTTTTGCCGAGGTAGCCGACAGAACGGAAAAATACGCGGCGGCGCACCCCGACAAAAAGCTCATCAAAATGGGTATAGGCGACGTGACTCTGCCGCTTGCGCCCGTCGTTGTAGAAGCGATGAAAAAAGCCGCCGACGAAATGGCGCGCGCCGAGACGTTCAAGGGCTATCCGAGCTACGAGGGCTACGAATTCCTCAGAAACGCTATCAGCGGTTATTACAAGTCGTTCGGCGTCGATGTGTCGCCCGATGAGGTGTTCGTCAACGACGGCGCGAAGAGCGACTGCGGAAATATCGGCGATATCTTCGGCGCGGACAATACGGTGCTCGTCACCGA
>OMPZ01000136.1 GCA_900313125.1 uncultured Eubacteriales bacterium
CGCGAACGGCGAGCTGACGAGACGTCCGGGCTTTCTCGGCGTGTCGTTCGACCTGCGCGGAAAGGAAAACTTCCGCGTGAACGTCGGCGTGCCCGGCAAGTTCAACATCTACAACGCGCTTGCCGCCATCTCCGTCTGCCTTGCCTGCGGCGCGGATAAAGACGCCGTTCTCAAGGGGCTTGAGTCGGTGAAGGTCAAGGGCAGAGTCGAGCCGGTGCCGGTCAGCGACCGTTTCACGCTGCTCATCGACTACGCGCACAACGCGCTGAGCATGGAGAACGTGCTCACAACGCTCAGAAAGTACGAGCCGAACCGCCTTGTCACGCTCTTCGGCGCAGGCGGCAACCGCCCGAAAATACGCCGCTACGAAATGGGCGAAACGTCCGGCAGGCTGTCCGACCTCTCCGTCATCACCGAGGACAACTCGCGCTTCGAGGACGTTATGGACATCATCGAGGATATCAAGACGGGTCTTGCGAAAACCGACGGAAAATACGTCGTTGTGCCGAACAGAAAGGACGCTATCCGCTACTGCATAAACAACGCGCAGGACGGAGACATCATTGTTCTCGCGGGCAAGGGTCACGAGGACTATCAGGAGATAAAGGGCGTGAAGTACCACATGGACGAACGTGAGCTGATAGCCGAGATCCTCGCTGAGAATAAGTGATCGGCTCGACGAAATAATTATCCACATCATTCGCCGCCGTACCTATCGGAGGGATCATCCTGCCGGCAGGTGCGGCGGCGAAAAAATTTTTAAAAAATTTTTTATTTCAGGTGTAATATTTACCTTTCCTCAAACGTTTATTAAGTGAAAGGACTTTCACAGAGAAAAAATCGAAACGAGGTGCTCGGGTGGACGCTGTAAAATATCACAGTATATGTGACAGAATGCTTGACGACGTGTACAAAGCCGCGCTTAGCTGCTGCAAAAATAGAGACGACGCCGACGACGCGGTTCAGAACGCTTTTCTGAAGCTTCTGAAAACGGACACCGAGTTTACCGACGACGAGCACATCAAACGCTGGCTCATAAGAGTCGCGGTCAACGAGTGCAAAAGCGGCTGGCGTTCGTTCTGGCACAGAAACAAGGTCTCGTTCGACGACCTCGACACCGAACCCTCATACCGCGACGAAACACACGGCGAGCTTCTCGGAACGCTAAACAGGCTGCCGCAGAACTACAGGGCAGTCATTCACCTGTACTACTACGAGGGTTATGACGTTCGCGAGATAGCAGAGATACTGTCCATCACGGAATCAAACGTTCAGATAAGATTAATGAGAGCAAGAAACAAGATGAAAAAACTACTTGAGGAGGCATGATGTATGAATAACGAGGATAAAAGATTACAGCAGCTCTACACCGAGCTTTACGACAATACTCACGCTTCCGCCGAATTGAAAGGAAAGGTAAGAAATATGTCAAACACATCAGCTAAGAGAGCACACAAGACGATAAAATTAGGCGCGGCACTCGCTGCAGCAGCGATCATCGCAGTCGGCGGAACATTGGTAACGGCAGCTACACACAAGACCTACATCGGTCAGTACACAACGGCGTATGTAAACGGCGAAGAGGTACAGGCACGCTACGGCGCGTGGGAGAACATCGGGACATACATCGTTGAAGCCGATATGAACGGCAAGACCTACACAGCTTATGTTCACGGCGATTTCGACGAAAGCACGATGCCCATTTACTTCCGCGACGAGGGCAAATATATCATAGCCTCTACAGACCCCGACCAGCAGCTCAACCTTTACGAGGATATCGACAAGGCTCCTCACGCTAAGATCGACGGCGGTTATCTCTTGATAGACGACAGCTACGTCGAGCTTGAGGAAACTCCCACCGATCCCGACGGCAACCCGCTTCCGCCGAGAGTACCTTACGGTGATTCAACGATCCTTTCCTATGATATGGAGGACGGCAAGCAGGACGGCGTTCTGAAATACGACACATTTGATTACGCCACATTCATCGTATCCCCCGAGGGTCTTATAATTGAGTCGATGAGATCCCGCGGCTCCGCTATGGACGACGACTTCTACGCAACAATGTGGGGGCAGATCTGGGGCGAGGAAACATGGGAATCCTGGAGCGAATATGAGGAAGCTTACAAGGACTCCGACGGCGTTATCAGACACTAAACACAAATATGATAAATAGATCACCGCCGCAGGCTCGTCAAAAAAGCCTGCGGCGGTTTTGTGCCTTATTTACTTTACGCTCAGATCGTCACCGTAAATGAAATAACTCCGTTATTCCAATTGACATTTATCCTGCCCTTGTGCAGCTTTGTTATCGACTCCGCCATTGAAAGACCGATGCCGTAGCCTGCCTTTTCGCTGTTGTGAGAGGTGTCGCCGCGGTAGAAACGCTCGAAGAAGCGCGAGTAGTCGGCGTTTTTGCCGTCCTTGTAGTCGTTCGAGACGATGTAGGTCAAACCCTTCTTGCGGCGGTAAAGCTCGATCTTTATCACGCCGCGGTCATCGCAGTATTTCACCGCGTTGTCAATAAGTATCGAGAACAGCTCGGAAAGCCGTTTCTTGTCGCCCGTTACGGTCACGTTGTCGTCAATGACCGTTTCGATGCGCTTAAATTCCTTCTCCGCTACCGGACGGAAGCTGTCGGCAAGCTCATGAACAACGGCGGTAGCGTCGATGGTGTCGCCAAGCTTGCCGCCGTCGCCGTCGTTGAGGTACTCCTCCGTGCGGGCGATCGTTATAAGGTCGGTCACAAGCCCCGTAAGACGCTTGACCTGATTTATCGTGCTTTCGGTCCACTCGTTTTTACCCTCGATCAGCTCGAGCACCTCCATGTTGGCGGAGATGATCGTCAGCGGTGTTTTCAGCTCGTGACCGGCGTTCGTGATGAACTGCTTTTGCTTTTCGTGGTTCGCGATGTACGGCTGAATCGCTCTTTTCGAGTATGCCGTGATTATCACGAAGAACATCAGAAAGCTGCCAAGCCCGATGACGAGCGACGATATCCGAAGCGAGCGCATATCGAGGATACGCCGCGAGCAGTCGAGGAAAACGATGATGTAGCCGCCGTCGGTCTCCGCTTCGTCGTAGCTTGCGATCTTATTTTTGTAGAACGTCTCGCTGTGGTATTTTTCCTTCATCTCCTTTGCGGAGAGCTGCTTTCTCATATACGCGAAATCGCTGTCGGAGCCGTAGATTATGCCGCGCCGTCTGGGGTCGGCGAATATCCTGGTGAGTATCGGCGCAGACGTAGCCTCCGTGATGCTGTCGAGCAGCTTGTCGGCGTCGCGGTCGTTGACCGTCGCTATGTGGTCGAAGTTTCCGCTGATTATATTTCCGTTTGAGTCGGTCAGCAGCGAGAAATACCGCGTTTCGTACTGCATTTCATCGTACACGCTAAATTCCGTCACGGTCTCTTTTCGCAGATCAATATGCGGCATATTACCGCTGTGTTCGATTATATATTCCGTGATGGAATATATCTCATTGTAGTTTGCTATTGTGTTCACCGCGTAGAGCGACATGAGCACGAGCGTGAGCACGAGAAGCACCGCACCCGATGCGATGCTGATAAAAGTCCAGCGAAGCCGGTTCATAAATACCTCCGGTCACAGTTTTTTCAGAGTATAGCTGCCGTTTCGCTCGCCGGCTATCTCAAGGTCGGCGTTGATAGACTGCAGCTTGCTCCTCAGGAAGCTTACATACATATAAACGACCTCGGCGTCGGCGGAATCGTCGTTTTTCCAAACGTGGTCGAATATCCTCTCGGTCGAAAGCTCCTTCTCGGCGTTGAGCATGAAAAATTCAAGCAGCTTTGTCTCTTTGAGCGCAAGGCTTATCGAGTTTTCGCTCGTGACCTCCTGCCTTTCGGTGTCGAGCGTTACCGAGCCGACCTTCAGGCTTTTCGGCGCGTAGGAATCGTGCCGGCGCGTCATCGACTTTACGCGCGCGATAAGCTCCTTTATCGCGAACGGCTTAGTGAGATAATCGTCCGCTCCGGCGTCGAGACCCGTAACTCTGTCGTCTATCTCCGCCTTCGCCGTCAGCAGCAGCACCGGCGTGAAATCGCCGTTTTCGCGGATCCTTTTCAAAGCCTCGATGCCGTCCATTCTCGGCATCATTATATCCATGACTATCGCGTCATAGTCGTTTTTTTCAAGAAATTCAAGAGCTTCCACGCCGTCGAACGCCGCGTCCACCTCGTAGCCTGTATGCGTGAGCACCGCGCTGAGCGCCCTGGACAGGTCCTTTTCGTCCTCTGCGAGAAGCAGTTTCATGTTTTCGTCTCCTTTTTAGAACTGTGAAAAAATGAAAAGTTATTGATTAACAGTTCCTTAGTTATCGTTCATAATGAGATTTCGTATCGTCTGCATCGACACGTCGCACGCCGCAAGCTCGTCGGCGCAGCGTTTCAGCTCGGCGACGATAAGGTCGGAGTTCGCGATGTGCTTTTTGTATTTCATCTTGTGTTCAAGGCTCGCCCACGAATCCATCGCGATAGTGCGAAGCTGTATCTCGACGAAATACTCGCCCGGGGTGTTGCCGCAGACGTCCTCAAACGGCGCCTTCACCTTGATTATCATGTGATAGCTGCGGTAGCCGTTGGGCTTTGCGTGCTTTATGTAGTCCTTCTCCAAAACAATCTCAAGGTTCGGGAAGGATTTTATCAGCCTGACGTTTTCGTAAACGTCGTCGATAAACGAGCACACGATGCGTATGCCTATGCTGTCGGTCAGCTCGTGCAGCGCGGAGTAGGGCGTCTGGTCGATGCCGCGGCGCACGCATTTTTCGCGCATACTCTCGTCGCTCTTCACTCTCGCGATAAGGTGCTCGTGCAGCTTTCTGCCGCTGCGCTCGTACTCCTCGTTTGTGTAGTCGTTTATCCTGCCGACAATATTATCAAGTATCTTTTGCAGATTTTCTTTATATTCGCCGTAAATGCTTTCTTCGTTCATATCGTCACCTTCTCTGTTTCGCGGTAATATCCGCTGTATAAATTCTATCATCAAATAAAACTTCGGTCAATAATAATCAACGTAAGTTTACATAATTCAATATTTTTTCATACAAAATCATATCCCCCGAACGGCGTGTTCGGGGGATACTGTCAAAGTCTGTCTGTCAAATCAGTCTCTTATTTTCAATTAATTAGTCGTCGTTGAACATCTTCATGATCTGGAAGAATGCGTCGTCCTCGTCAACGGGAGCTGCGCTCTTCTTCGGAGCTGCCGGCTGTACCGGCTTGTTCATGTTGATCTCAACAGTTCTTCTCTCGGGCGCGTTCGAGCTTGTCTTTGCCGGAACTGCCTTAGCCATATTTACCGTGGGAGCCGCTGTCACAGGCTTTGTCTCCGCCTTCGGCTTCGGAGCGGGAACGTTGTCGCCAAAGCCCGTCGCGATAACGGTGATCTGGATCTTGTCCTGCATATCGTCTCTGAGAGCCGCACCCCAGATGATGTTTGCGTCCTCATCGGCTTTGCTTGTGATGAGAGTGGACGCCTTGTCGATCTCTTCAAGTCCAACGTCGGGCGACGCCGTGATGTTGACAACGAGACCCTTTGCGCCCTCGATAGTTGTTTCGAGCAGCGGCGAGCTGATAGCCTTGATAGCCGCTGTTTCAGCCTTATCTTCGCCCGTTGCAACGCCAACGCCCATGTGAGCGAGACCTGCGTCAGCCATAACTGCCGTTACGTCGGCGAAGTCGAGGTTGACGAGACCGGGAACAAGGATAAGATCGGAGATGCTCTGAACGCCCTGCTTGAGCACGTCGTCTGCGATAGAGAACGCGTTCTTGAGCGTAAGTGTGGGCAGATCCTCAAGCTTCTTGAGTCTCTCGTTGGGAACGATAACGAGCGAGTCAACGTTCTGACGAAGCTCCTCGATACCTGCTTCCGCCTGCTGCATACGGTGCTTACCCTCGAAAGCGAACGGCTTTGTAACGATAGCGACCGTGAGTATACCCATTTCCTTAGCGATCTTGGCAACGATAGGAGCCGCGCCCGTACCTGTGCCGCCGCCCATACCTGCGGTGATGAACACCATATCGGTATCCTTGAGGACAGCCGCGATCTCGTCGCTGTTCTCGATAGCTGCCTTCTCGCCTATAGCCGGCTGCGAGCCTGCGCCCTTGCCGTGAGTGAGCTTTTCGCCGATGTGTATCTTCTGATGAGCCTTTGACATCTGCAAAACGTGGTCGTCGGTATTGATCGAGATAAACTCGACCGAAGAAACGCCGCTGTCTACCATGCGGTTAACTGCGTTGCCGCCGCCGCCGCCGACGCCTATAACTTTGATAACGGGCAGATTGCCGTTAAACTCTTCTTCTAACTGAAAAGCCATCTTTTTTTCCTCCTGACATTTAGTCATCTGAAAATCTGAACATTGCAGCCGTAAGATCTGCAAACCCCATTTCCAAAACTAACAGAATATTTTTCTACTATATAAATGTATCACATTTGCAATGAAATTTCAATGAAATTTTGTAAAATAAGAAAATTTCGCCATATCGCTTAATTTTTTACAGGGTTTTTATACATTAATTACAACATTGTAACAATAAAAATACAGTTTGAAACCTTATTTCTGCTTGTTTTCGCTATTTTGCGCGTTAATTATTACATTTTCGCAAAAATTCGACTTTTCATTATATAGATCATTCGCATAGAAAACTGTATATTTATCGCACTAAATGCTGCGCCCGGAGCAAAAAAATGATATGCGGCTATAGGTAAATAATTATATGATCGGATTATTATTTTTTGTTTGTGAACATGGCATCTCGTTCTGGAGCTGCGTTGTTTAGTATTTTTCTTTTTTGACGCTCTGTCGCCGCTGGGCGACCTACTTTTGGGCGCCCAAAAGTAGGCAAAAACCGCTTAAGAGGTGGTGCCTGCGAAGGCTCGTTCAGATTGAGGTTTCGGTCGCAGGGTCTCGGCTGCCGCCTCGGTCGGTGCTTCTGCTGCGCAGAGGTCTCCACCGGAGACCCGCACCCCCCTCTTAAGAATCACCCCCGACAACTTCATCGCTCTATTCTGCTTTCGTGTGTGCTGTGTATTGTTTAGTTCGATAAGTTCCTCTCTCATCATTAATTTCTTTTTCGGAGAGTCATAATGTATTAATTTAAAATATTATTCATTATTCACTATTCATTTTTCATTATTCATTTCTTCTTCTCCCCCGACAACTCTCTCGCTCTAACGCACTTCGGTGTGTGCTGTGTATTGTTTAGTGCGGCAGATTTTCTCTCTGGTTATAGATTTATTAGCGAAAAGTCATAATGCAAAAATTTTTATTATTCATTATTCATTCTTCACTATTCATTATTCATTTCTTCCGGAATATTATTCCCAAAACGGGCAATAATATTTTTGAAAAAATCTTAAAAACCCATTGACAAAGTTAAATCCCTATGATAAAATTA
>OMPZ01000159.1 GCA_900313125.1 uncultured Eubacteriales bacterium
CAAGCCTGCGGATCGTTGTATATAAGAGTGTTACAGAAACGATCATCATGATGACCTCGGTCACGGGCTGAGCCCAGATCATGCCGCCGAAACCAAAGGCGTGGTCGAACAGCAGCAAAAGCGGCACATAAAGAAAAAGCTGGCGCACGAGCGTGATGACAAAGGCGTACTGCGGCTTGCCCATAGCCTGAAACGACATTCGGCACATCGACACCGCGCCGACAAATGGGAGAATGAACATGATCGTCCTGAGTACGCGGCTGCCGGTCGAGATGACCTCGGGCGTGTCGGTGAAAACTCCGATGAGAAACGGCGCAAATACACCGTAAACAGCCATAACGAAAAGCTCCGTTGAGCTTACCACAAGCAGCCCTGCCTTCAGCACCTTGAGCATTCTGTCGTGGTTTTTCGCGCCGTAGTTGTAGCCCATGATAGGCTGCGTGCCGGAGGCGAAGCCCTGATAGATATAGTTGCCCAGGGTCATTATTTTTTGAGCCACTCCCATTGCCGCTACGGTCAGCTCTCCGTGTGAAACGGCGAGGTTGTTGTTGACGATATACGCCGCCGAGGTCAGCAGCGTTTCGAGCGTTGCCGGCACGCCGACCCAGAATATCTCGCCGAGTATCTCCTTCGTCGGGGCGATATATTTCAGGTGAGGGCGCAGCAGCGTTTTGCCGCTAATGTAGAACCACAGCGAAACGAGCGTGCTCACAAGGTTGCCGATGATCGTGGCGAGAGCCGCGCCGCGTATCTCCATGCCGAGCGCGAAGATAAACACCGGGTCGAGAATGACGTTCGTGATCGTGCCTGCGATCATTCCGGCGATCGAATGCTTGACTGAGCCTTCGCTTCGCAAAAGCTGACCGAGGGTGTAGCTGCCCATTGTGAAAACGCTGCCGAGAAGTATCACGAGAACGTACTGCTTTGTGTATTCGAGCGTATTGCTCTGCGCGCCGAGCCCTTTTACTATCGCGTCGAGAAAGACAACGCCTGCCGTCGTGACGATCACGCTGTTGAGGATCGTCAGCGCAAAGCCGACTGTGAGCGTTCGCTCCGCCTTTTCGTTGTCGCCCGCGCCGAGACTTCGCGCGATGAGCGATGACGCGCCTGCGCCGATCATATTCGATATCGCGATCGAGATCATCATTACCGGGTAGGCGAGGTTGACTGCGGCGAGCTGATAGTCGTCGCGCAGCTTGCCAATAAAGTATGTATCGACGAGATTGTAAAGCACCATGATGAACATTCCCGCGATAAGGGGAACGCCCAGCCGCACCACGGCCTTTGCCGGCTTTTCATCGCGAAGTATAAATATTCGTTTATCGTCTGTTTTAGTCTCTGACATTTTCATCACCGCTTTTATAATATTCTCTATTATACCACATTGTTTCAGCATAGGCAAATGCGCCCAAGCGGTCGCAGGCAATTACGCGTTATTAGTTTGTGTAGGGCACAACTCCAGTCCCGCGCGGGTCGGCGGTCTCGCCTGCCGGCTCGGTCGGTGTCCATGCGGGCACAGGCAAATTTCGCCTAATTGTGGTAAAAAACAATAAACAGCTCCGCGCCTTAGACAAGGTAGGCACTCTGGGAGTGCCGAGCCGCGCGGCGAAGAAGCTGTGCATTGCACAACCTACAAACGCGTAATCGAAAAAAAACCTGCCGCGTGGGTAGGTCGCGGCAGGTCGGGTGTTGTTCCGAACCGATGCTTTCTGCACGCATCTGCAGGGAGTATCGTTAGTGTTCGGGATAACTATGAAAAGGAAATTGTGGAGAACGCTTAGCTGCAGTCCATGTTGAGCGGACTGATCTTTATGGTAAACAAAAGTTTGGTGTATATCGTGTTATTGATCCCTGCGGATCGGGCGAGACCATCAGAACGGGATATCGTCGTCGTCATCGAACGGCAGGAGATCCGCCCAGCTCGGGAGCGTTTCGTGGACCTCCGCCTTGCCGAGAAGATCGTTGATCTTGCGAACGATGCCGTCGGTGGAAAAATCCGTGTCTGACTTCGTGAGGGTCTCTTCGATGTATTCGTCGGATTCGAGCTCGTATGATACTCTGTGGCTGAGGAGCATACTCTTGCTGCGCTTTATCATGTCGAGAGCTTCTTTCGTCGAAAGCTTGTCGATAAGACGCGGCTCGCTTCCTCTTTCAAAGAGGTATGCTTTGTTGCCGGGCAGAGCGTAGACCCTGTTGAGAGGCTTGTTTACGCGCTGGCTGATGTATGTCGCGGTGGTGGGATCCTGACCGCCGAGGTAGAGCATATGCTCGCAGTTCGAGATGATGGTGTTTGCCTTTGCAGAGCCGTACATCGCTTCAAGCTGGGTGAGACCCTGAAGGATAACGCTGACGTAGATCTCGCGCGAGCGAATGATCGAGATGATCTTGTCGAAATCCTGAATGTAGGCGTTTGTCGCGAAGTCGTCGAGAATGATCCTTACGGGGATCTCAAGGCGTTTGTCCTGGTGGCTGTCGGCAAGCTCGATGAGCTGCTGAAGCGTCTGGGTGTAGAACGTGTTTACAAGCTGGTCGTATGAGCGGTCGTTGTCGCTCACATTAAGAAATACGACGGTAGGCTTGCTTCCGATCTCCTTGAGACTGAAGTCGGAATGTGAGAATACGTTGTGTGCCTCTTCCGTGTCGAAAAGGAAAAGACTCTGCAAAAGGAACGACTGGATACAAGCCCAGGTTTTCTCCGACAGCGCGATACTTTTAACCTCGCTGTACTTTCTGACAGCGTAGCTTTCGGGATCGCGGTCCTTGAGAGTGGCAAAAAGCTTGTCGCCGGCAGGCGTGTTCACGATCTGCGCGATACGGCAGACGCTGATGAGGTTGCGTTCCTCCGGCTCGCACGTTTCAAGCACATAGCCGATAACGCTTGTCAGAGTCTTTTTTGCCGTATCGTCCCAGTATTGGTCGCGCTTGTCCATTGGCTTGTATATCGAGCCGACAAGCTTTATGACCTGCTGCACGGAATATTTAACGTGACCGTACTCGTTTGTCGTCTCAATGTAGTCGAGAGGATTGTAGCCCTCGGAGCGCGTGAGGTCTACAAAGTTCACTATGTGGATAGTGTAGCCCAGCTTGCGGAACATGGGGGAGAGCAGCTTTGCGAGGCTGCATTTAGTGTCGGCGACAACGTAGCTGCCCGTTGCGAGGGCAAGATTAGGTATTACATAGCCCGTCGTTTTACCGGCACCCGACGGTCCGATGATGAGGTCGTTGTTGTTGTGGTTGGTGTGGCAGGCGTCGTTTGAAACGGTCACGCCTTTGCCGAAAATACGCTTGTTGTTTCCCTGCGCGTAGTTGTAAAAATTAGGTTTCATTCGCTGATTCCTCCTTAAAGCTCGGTGACGAGTGAGGTCGCAAGACCGAAATCAAGTGCCTCCTGCGCCGTGAAGTATGTGTCGTTTTTCGTGATCTCGGAGATCTCCTCCACAGTTTTGCCGGTCGCGTCGGCAATGATCTTGTCGGTGATCTCCTTGTCCTTCTGCAGATCCTCCGCGAGCTTTGCAAGCTCGTGCGGCTTTTTGCTCTGGATAGTTCCCGAGATGCTCGGGTCGTGGATCATGAGCTTTGTGTGTTCAAGCATTTCGCGCTTGTCGCCCGCAAGAAAGAGCAGCGCCGCCATGCTTGCCGCCGTGCCTACGCACACCGTTCTCAAGGGCGACTTCATGAGCTTCATGTAGTCGTATACGGCAAGTCCGCTGTGGACAAGACCGCCCGGGGAGTTGAAGCAGATGGTGATCTCCTGCGTGTTGTCCTTCTTCTCAAGGTACATGAGCTGGAGAAGAAGCTCGTTTGAGCTTGCTGCGTCTACCTCGTTTGTAAAGAAGATGACGCGCCTGTCGAGCAGGTCGTCGCAAAGGGGTACAAGACGGTGCCCGTTTGCACTCTCTTCAACTGCGTTGTGGTATCTTATAACATTGTCATTACTCATAATGATAACTTCCTTTCATGGTCAAGCTGATTTTTGATCTTAAGGTCCGAGGTCGTCGCCTGAAGATCAATGAACTTCGTGTTGTAATCCAGACAGCGAATGCCTTGGATATACCTCGAGTGAACGCCGTGCGAGACGTAGACCGCAAGCGGCAGGATGATAACGCTGTGAATGTAGCTCGAAAGCAATTCGTAGTATTCCGGCGCTGTCCTGTCGACCCACTCGCGCGTCGGGCTCGTCTTTTTTGGCAGCTTTTTGCGGCAGTTGAAAAAGTTGTCGTCGCTTTCGAGCGAGTAAAAGAGCAGCAGCAAAAATGTGCCGATAGTGAGGTTGCGGTACGAGCTTTCAGAAAAAAGGATATCGCCGAAATCGCTTCTGTGACGGTCAATGTCTTTGTAAAGAGCGCTTCTTTTGTCGCTGCTGTTGATAAATGACTTGCAAAGCCTGTAGTACGACTCAAGCTCGCAGAGAAAAAACTGACTTTGCGCGAATACCGCGTCGGGGTCTTCGCCCCAACGAGGGGAATTTCTTGAAGCAACGTCGGGGTCCTCGTCGTAGGTGCCTTTGTCAGATGAGATCGAAAAGCCCGTGTATACCGCGGATAGCGCGAACGGCACGGAAAACGGCATCGGCACGCCCGAGCGCATCTTCCTGTCGATCAGCACCATAAGGTCGCCGAAGGTGAGCACGCTCAGACAGCATTCATCGACATCGACGTAGTTTAAAATGTTGTAGACGACATCCGGCTTTATCATGCGCCGGTAGAGCGCCGTCAGGGGCAGGGAGCACATCGCGTTTATCGAGTAATGCAGCATTTCGGTATCGCTGTTGATAATGCGCTGTGCATTCTTTATCTTTGTATCAAGCTTCATGGTGTGTCCTCCTGCGGCTCAGGCTTCCTTCTCGCCAAGGAGAGCACAGTCGATCCTTGAGCGGATCTTTTGCGGGTCAAAGCTGATTATGTCGTTCTCTTTGAGCAGCGTGCCGATAACGCAGAACGGGTGGATCGTGAGCATATAGATAGTCGTGTACATATACTCGTTCATGAGCGGTACGGTGGAGATCGCCGCAAGCGGGTAATCGAGCAGATAATTGCCGTCGTCGTCAAAGCACTCGTCCGACTCGTCCTCGCACATTTCAAAGATGATCTCGCTGTTTTCAAGCGGACCTTCCTTTGCCTTCTGCGAAAGCTTGAGAAGGTCGCCGACCGTCTCGCAGGGTTCACTGTCGGCAGCGGCAAGCTGGAAGCGGTATTCTGTGCTTTCGCCGAACGTTTCACACTGAGCTGCGATCATATCGAGAAGCCACAGCAGATCGCGGTGAGACGTCATGAGGTACTGGGCGTGAACGTGGACAGCGGTCGGGTCTTCGCCGTTCTTCGGCGTGTTGATTTTCTGGGCTTTGTTTTCTTCCTGCGGCTTTTCGTCGCGGTGTTCAAACGGGAGTGAGAATTGGCCTTCGTGGAAAAAGCCCTCGGTCATCGTTGAGAGCGCGCGGAGCGTTTTTCTGATGTCGTAGTCGATAAACGGAGCGCGGTACATATCTTCGATAAGCAGAGCAAGCTCGCCGATGGTCATGTACGATTGCGCGCCTTCCGGCAGACCGAGGTCTTTGATGATCTCGGGCATGGGGTCGTTGTCGTTTCGCAGAAAAAGCTTGTCTGCTTTCAGGAAGAACATATTCACAAGCACCGACTTGATGTCGTCGCTGCCTGATATTTCCTCGGCCTGAGACGTGAGCTTTTTGTTGACGATAATGTTAAAGGTGTTTTTTGTTGGATTTTTTTTCATTGTAAAATCTCTCCTTTTCATTCTATTTCCGGGTCCTTTTTTCCCGGTCGATCTTGTTAAAATTTTCATTGTTTCGTAAAAAAAACTACCCATATATAAAGTTAAAAAATTCTGTTAATAAATATCCGTTAAGAGTAGTGATCGCAGTCTCTCGTTAAACGAGAGACAGGCGGGTTCCTGCAGGCAATGTCATTAACATAAGGTTTTTTAATTTTTTTACTGAAAACTGAAAACTTAAAAATTAATACTTAAAAATATCAGTCTTAAGTTTTCAGCCTTAAGTTAATGACATTGATCTGCCGGTGGGGTTTCCGAACGTCAAGTTCGGTGCATTTTTAATTAAGGTGATAAGAAGTTAATTGTTGGTTGTTTTGTATTGGGTTTTGTTTGTTGAGGGATCTTTTCAGCTTTTGTCTCCTTTCGTGGCATATATTTTGCCGACCTGTCGGCGTCTGCCGTTCCCTGTGATATTATACTAACATACGGAGATATGCAGACTTTGCATTGCCATAAAAAATTTCAAAAGTTTTTTTAAAATTTTTTTGAGGTTTATTTTTCTTCCTGTTAAAAATTAATTGTTGAGCCTTACAAAATATAGGCGCGGCGCCCGAGCGGGCGCAGGCAATTCCGTCCGGCTTTTTTCTAAAACAAAAGTCAGTTCCGCGCAGAAAGATTTTCGATGCGGTTGTTCTTCGGGCGCGGCACGCGCAGACAGGCAAGTTCCGCCGTACTTTAGCGGTAAAATAACATCTTTTACGCGCCATAAATTAGTAGGCACTCCTGGAGTGCCGAGCCGCGCGGCGAAGAAGCCGTGCCTTAGACAAACCCCAAACGCGTAATTGCGTGTGCCCGCGTGGGCACCGGCGATTTTTTTTATTTTGAGTATGGACTTAATCGCAGTTATATGATAAGATATATAGGCAGGAAAAAAACGGTATGTTGCTGCGGCAACAGACTTTTGCCGTGATATCGTTTATAATAAGAATAACGGCAGGATTGTGCAAACAGCCGGATAGTCCGGCTATATAATGAAAAGGAGTGTATCGGGTATGCTGGAATTACAAAACGTTTACTTCAATGTAAAAGCAGACGATGCAAATAAGGAAATAATCAACGGTATCAGCCTTACGATACCGGACGAAAAGCTCGTAGTCATCACGGGCCCGAACGGCGGCGGCAAATCGACGCTCGCAAGACTTATCGCAGGTATCGAAAAGCCTACGTCGGGTAAGATAATCCTTCACGGCGAGGATATCACCGATATGTCGATCACAGACCGCGCAAAGAGGGGAATAGGCTTCGCCTTTCAGCAGCCCGTCAAGTTCAAGGGCATTCAGGTGTTTGACCTTATTCGCATAGCGTCGGGAAAAAGGATCTCTGTTTCCGATGCCTGTAAGTACCTCTCGGAGGTCGGTCTGTGCGCGAGAGATTACATCAACCGCGAGGTCAACGGCAGCCTTTCGGGCGGCGAGCTGAAAAGGATAGAGATCGCTACGGTGCTCGCGAAGGGCTCGCGGCTTTCTGTCTTTGACGAGCCGGAGGCAGGTATAGACCTGTGGAGCTTCCAGAACCTTATCGAGGTATTCGAGGGCATGAGAAGAAATATCAAGGGCAGTTCTATCCTCATAATCTCTCATCAGGAGAGGATACTCAATATTGCCGACGAGATCATCGTTCTAAAGGACGGCAAGCTTGTCAAGCAGGGCACAAAGGAAGAGATACTTCCCGAGCTTACGGGCACGGCGTCGGCTGTGCGCGAATGCAGCAGACTTAACAGAGGAAACGGAGGCGGCGAAGAATGATGCAGATAGACGAGATACAGAGAAGGCTGCTGCAGGAGGTGGCCGACCTTCATCAGGTGCCGGAGGGCGCGTACAATATCCGCTCGAACGGCAAGGCGATAGGCAGAGTTTCTACCGCCAATATCGAGATCACACCGAAGGAAAACGCAAGCGGCATTGATATCCGCATCAAGCCCGGCACGAAAAACGAGAGCGTTCATATCCCTGTGGTAATGACGCAGAGCGGATTAAAGGAGCTTGTGTATAACGACTTTTATATCGGCGAGGGCGCGGACGTCGTTATCGTCGCAGGCTGCGGTATCGACAACTGCGGGCCGGAGGATTCGGAGCACGACGGTATCCACAGATTTTTTGTAGGCAAGGGCGCAAGCGTGAAGTACGTCGAAAAGCACTACGGCTCGGGTCACGGCACGGGCAAGCGCATTCTCAACCCCGGCACGGAGGTCTACATGGAGGAGGACAGCTCTATGGAGATGGAAATGGTGCAGATAAAGGGCGTTGACGACACGAACCGCACCACAAAGGCGGAGCTTGCAAAGGGCGCAAGGCTCGTTGTGCGCGAAAGACTGATGACTCACGGCGAGCAGAACGCGATCAGCACATATCTTGTAGACCTCAACGGCGAAGGCTCGAGCGCGGACGTCGTTTCGCGCTCCGTCGCGAGAGATACGTCGTATCAGAAGTTCGACGCGAAGCTTATCGGAAACGCGGCCTGTTCCGGTCACACCGAGTGCGACTCGATCATCATGGACAGCGGCAGGATACTTGCCGTGCCCGGTCTTGAGGCGAACAGCGTAGACGCTGCGCTCGTTCACGAGGCAGCTATCGGCAAGATCGCGGGCGAGCAGATCATCAAGCTCATGACGCTCGGTCTGACAGAAGCGGAAGCCGAGGAGCAGATCATAAACGGTTTCCTTAAATAACCAAACAAATAAACCGCTTAACGCGTTTTGAAGTTAAGCGGTTTTTGTTACAATATGATAACATTGTTTGAAGAATAATTGACCTTCAGGTGTAAAAATGATATTATTCTAATAGAATAAATTAAGAGGTGCAGTTATGAGTGGTTTCAAAAAAAGCAAAGCGCTGCTGTCGGGGCTGCTTGTGTTGACTCTTGCGGCGATGGCAGGGTGCAGCGGCAAGACCGCGGAGCCTGTCGCGGACGAGCTTGAAGAAAACGAAGTTATCTTCGTGATGGACGACGAGCCAAACGACGTACAGAGCGCGCAGCAGGAAAACGAGAGAAAAGACGGCGAGTTTAAAATGTC
>OMPZ01000197.1 GCA_900313125.1 uncultured Eubacteriales bacterium
CACCATAAACAAAGTAGGCACTCCGGGGTGCGGGTCTTCGGTGGAGACCTCTGCACAGGCAAGCTCCGCCGAGCTTTATCTGAATAACATCTGCTCCGCACCATAAACAAAGTAGGCACTCCGGGGTGCGGGTCTCCTGTGGAGACCTCTGCAAAGCAGAAGCACTGACCGACGCGGCAGCGGAGACTGTGCCGAGCCGCGCGGGACGAGAGTCGTGCCTTGTACAACCTACAACCGCGAATTTGCCCGCGCCCGCCCGGGCGCCGCCTTGACAAATGGGGGGAGGTGTGGTATTATTATGTCAGAAGGTATGATTTGTATAATTTGTATGTTTAAGGAGAGTGATAGATATGGGAAAACCTGAGGGGAAATACGCGTGGACGGTCACGGTCGGAACTAAAGGTCAGATCGTGCTGCCGAAGGAAGCGCGCGAGGTGTTCGGCATTGAACCGGGCGATACGCTGATAATCTTCGGCGACAAAAAGAAGGGGCTCGCGATCCCGCCGAAAAGTCAGTTCTCCGAGCTGTTCGCTAAAATATTCAATAAATGATAAGAGCAGACAAACAGGGCGTGTGCCGGTTTGTCTGCTTTTTTTCGTACATATCATTTTTTTCTTTTCTTAGGTGTCGGCGGTGTCGGCAGCTCGTCCGCCATCGCGCAGAACAGCTCTTGTAAAAACTGCCTGTCGTCGATGTTCTCTGCCAACAGCATTTCCTTCGCGCCTTCATACGGCAGCTCAAGCGGCGCGTCGGGCATGAGCCGCTTTGCCGACAACGTGGGCTTTATGAGGAATCTGTCGTCGTAGATACCGCCGATGACCTTTCCGCGAAAATAGATGATGTACTCCCCCATCATCGCGCGGTGCGCTATCTCGTCCATGCCGGATAGCTGCTCAAGAACGAACTCGAGATATTCCCTGCTTGACGGCATAACTCCACCCCCGTATCATTTGTCATATTCGCCGTATTCACAGCCGATATTCGTTACGTCTATATCGTCGATAAGCTCAAGACCGCCCTTCGTTTTGCCGAAAAGCTGCACTCTGCCGACGCCGTTGCCGCCGTTCCACAGGCGGTTGTGACGCTTCGAGCCGTCGGGCGCTTCGTAGTTGACGAGCAGCATATCGCGCTTTTTGCAGGTGATGTCGCTTATCATAACGGCGTGCCTGTTTTCCTGACGAACGTGCCAGATGATCTCGCTGTCGGTCTCCTTCGACTCAAACTCGGTCTTGGGCGCAGTCCAGAATTTCGAGAAATTGAACTCGTACTCCTCGCCCTCGTAGTAAAACGCTCCCAGCAGCTTTCTGTCAAGCGCAAAAAAGAATATCTTCGGGCGTCCGCCGCCAATGTCAAACACGCTGTTTTCGAGCGTCTTGCCTGTTTTGCGGCTCTTCATGCAGCACGACGAGAGCCACACCCACGGGCTTGTGAAGCCCCTGCCCCAGTTTTTGTCGGCGTAGCCGAACGACGTTTCGGGCGTGACGATATATTTTTCACCGTTGAAGATGACATGACCCGAGTAAAGCGTTTTCATGCCCTCGGCGTGCCAGTACATCTCGAACGCCTTTATCGCGCGGAAGAAGCGGCTCGCGCCGTAACCCACGTTGAAGGCGACCTGCTTGTCGAGCGAAAGCTCCCACTCGATCGTTCCGCTGTCGCACATATACTCGGGGTGCGCCTTTGCTTCCTCGGGCGTTACGCTCACGCTGCCGCAAAGCTTTTCGTCGCAGGCTAAGCAATCGCCCGCGCTCACCGAATACGGCGCTTTGCCGTGGATATCCACTTGGTTTATACCGAAAAAGCGGTGAAGCTGGCAATGCTCCTCGCCCCAGCAGCCCGCCTTAACCATAAGGTACGACGGACGCACTCCGTTTTCCTTGTTCTTCGGCAGCTGACCGAATACAGGCTCGTCTTTTCCGAGCTTTGGATCGCACAGAAAGAACTCGATAAAGAACGGCTTTTCCTCGCCGGTTTTCTCGTTTCTCGCCGTGAAGGAATGCCACCACCAGTCATAGCCTTTTTTTGCAAAGCTGCCCGTAAGCATATATTCGTTTCTCGTTTTGTCCTGCTTATTGAACATGATGTATCATCTCTCAATTTTATTTTATACTTATCATACCACACATGATTATTAAGTTCAACGATTGCCTTCCCTATATGTTGAAAATAATTTATTAAAAATCGCCTTTGCAATTTTTTGAAAACAGTATTATAATAAAAGCATAACAACGAGTAGCGAACTGCGTAAATCCGGTTGCCGCTGCCCGTTGTTTTTTTGTTTTCTGAAAGGAAGGATCTTATGTCAAACAACAAATTTCTCGGTGAGGAAAAGATATCAGTCCTCATGCGAAGGTACGCCGTGCCGTGCATTATTTCTCTGCTTGTCGGCGCGCTGTACAACATTGTCGATCAGATATTCATAGCGAACGCGTCGTATCTCGGCTCATACGGCAACGCCGCGAACACGGTCGTGTTCCCCCTTACCGTTATCGCGCTTGCGATAGCCGTTATGATAGGCGACGGCTGCTGCGCGTTTGTCAGTCTCAGTCTCGGCAGCGGAAAGCCCGATAACGCGCGCAAAAGCGTGGGCAATTCGATAGTCGCCGTTATCGTGTCGGGCGTCGTGCTTTGCGCCTTGTACCTCATTTTCAGCGAGGGTATCATCGCGATGTTCGGCGGCACGGTAAACGCGGAGACGTACCGCTGCTTTTGCCCGTATGGTTCGGGCTTGACGGCGTGCTTTACTCCATGCCTGTGTCTGATATCCTCACGTTCATCGCCGCATTGGCGCTTATCACAAAGACATACGGCGAGCTTCGCGGGATAAGCGCGGAAAAAGCTGCGGCGCAGGCGTAGTTACTGCTCGGGAACGACGGCGAAAAACACGAGATCCTCGTCGCCGTTGTTTATCATCGAGTGGCTGTGACCCTTCGGGCAGTAGTGGCAGCCGCCTGCCCCGGTCTGTTCCGTTCCATCGTCATACAAGAAATCGGCTTTTCCGCTGAGGATATAGATGATCTCGCTGTTCGTCTCGTGGGCGTGAAAGCCGATGGACGAGCCGGGTTCAAGCCTGCCGTACATTATCTTCCCCAGTTCATCGACGCGCATTCTGGCGATAGTATCGCCCTGCCCGCCCTTGAATTGGGGTATTCTTGTTTCTTCCATTTTATCAAAATCGACGATCATTTTTATTTCTCCTTTTTGGCGTCAGCCTTGCTTTGAAATTTCGCGTTGTCAACGATAAACCGCTCGTGAGTTCCTCTGCCTATCTCGCCCTTTTCGTCGGTAACGACCACCTCGAAGGTGAGCTTTCGGCGGTCTATTGCCGCAAGCTTCGTCTCGCAGCACACCTGCATTCCGACGGGCGTAGCCGCAACGTGCTCGACGCTAAGGCTCGTGCCGACCGTACCCATACCCTCGTCAAGCTCCGGCGCGACGCTTTTCCAAGCCGTTTCCTCTATCAGCGCGATCATCGCGGGCGTAGCGAACACATCGAGCTCGCCGCTGCCGACGCACCTTGCCGTAAGCTCCGGCGTCACTATTATTGTAAGCCTTCCCGTAATACCTGTTTCCAGCATTCTTTCCCCCCCTTTTTTTATGGACTGATATTATTTTAACACAACCAATTTTTAATATCAACCGCACAATTGCGTTATTATTGAAAATATGGTATAATATATGAAAGTATCTTAAAAAACACATTTTTGGGTGCGTTGAGATGTGTGCAGCAATACCGAAGCTCACATTGACCGACCGTTCGGCAAGAATTTATGAGGTGAAGAAAGTGTCAGATAATCAAAAATCGCTTCTTGACTATTTCGACGTCAAGAAGGACAAAAACAACAGGAAAAACGTTGCGGCTGCCGCGGGCACGCTGCTCATGGTCGCCGTGCTGATCGCAATGATCGGGCAGAGCGCACTCTCGAAGAACAAAACGCCCGACCTGCCGCCCGTTGACAGCAGCTATACGGCTTCGTCGGCAAGCGGCGATACCGACTCGGGCGAGGACAAGTACAGCGACACCGTATCAGAGTACGAGACTGAGACAGATCGGACAGACGATACCGACAGCGGCGATGTGTCGAGCAAGGCGTCGGTAAGCTCCGAAAGCTCGGCGTCGTCAAAAAGCGCGTCGAGCAAAAAGGCAGCGGCGAGCAGCAAGTCATCTTCGACCGCGTCACAGAGTACGACGGTCATCACCACAACGCCCGGCGCGCGTCAGGGCACAAGTCAAGGCGGCGGCTCCTCCGCAGGCAGCACGACAAGCAGCCAGACAACGCCCGCGGTGATACCCGAGCCGAGCGTTATCCCCGCTGTTCACGACGAGGAACGCTTTGACGAATACGGCAGGCTCATCATCGACACCGACACGCTCGACGGCAAAAAGGCGATCGCCATTACGTTTGACGACGGACCGAGCCAGTATACGCGCGAGCTTATCGAGGGGCTGAACGCAAGGGGCGCACACGCGACCTTCTTCATCGTTGGCAGCCGCGTAAGCTGGTATCCCGATATACTTCCGCTGATCGCCGAGGGCGGTCATCAGCTCGGCAATCACACCTACAACCATGTGAATATGCCGTCCGTTTACGAGAGCACATGGCGCGGCGAGATCTCCGCGACAGACGACGCTGTCTACAACGCCTGCGGTCAGTATCCAACGGCGTTTCGTCCGCCCTACGGCGCGTACACGGAGTACATGGCGCGCTCGGTAGACAAGACCTTTACGATGTGGTCGGTCGATACGCTCGACTGGCAGTCGAGAAACACCCAGAGCGTAAAAGATCGGATACTCTCTCAGGCGCGCGACGGCAGCATCGTCCTTCTGCACGACCTCTACAAGACGAGCGTTGACGCTGCGCTTTCGGCTATCGACCAGCTTCAGCAGCAGGGCTACGTTTTCGTGACGGTCGACGAGCTTATGACGCGCTACGGCTACCCGATCTCAAACACGGCGCAGTTCAAGCAGTACCCCGTTGAAAACACGGTATTTATCCCGAAGGAAGAGCCGGCTACCGACTCCGAACAGCCCGAGGTACCCGACACCGACGAAGTACCGCCGACCGACAGCGAAGCGCCCACTCCCGGCACCGACACGGATACTGATACGGACACAGACACCGATACCGAGATCGTATCCGACAGCGATACCGACGCCGAAGAAGTCACGGGCGAAGATACGGAACAATAACCGCAGAGGAGATGTCCCCCGCCTCTATAGGCTTTGTCTCTGCTTGTTGAAAGCAGAGCTTTTAACACAACAAAACGGAGCAGATAATATCCTGCTCCGTTTTTTGTTTACTCTAAAAACTGATTATCCCTGCGAAGATCAGCACTACAAGCGTCAGCGTAACAACGAGGAACGCCGATATCGAAACGATCGCTACCGTGTTCGACTTTTTGTGCTCGCCGCCGTCCGTTCCGCTCGCAGGTATGAGCTTTGACTTTCTCAGCGCGGTCACAACGCCCTTGTACAGCGCCATTATCAGCGCGGAGTTGAGAGCCGCCTTCAGAAGATTGAACGGTATCAGCAGCGGCA
>OMPZ01000067.1 GCA_900313125.1 uncultured Eubacteriales bacterium
GCATGATGCAGTACAGGGTCAGCAAGTCGCCGTACGACTTCGTTTTTCAGCTTGACTCGCTCGACGGCATCGTCATTATAATAGAGGATATGCGTAAAATAGACGAGATCGTAAGATATATCAAGGATTCCTTAGCCGATATCAATTATAATATGCTGTACCAAGAAAATGTTTGGTAAAAGAATAAGGTCAAAGCTTTGCGGGCTTTGACCTGTTTTTTATTGTTATCTTACGAGGAATGCGATGCCGATGGTTCCCGGTCCGCAGTGGCTCGTGATAGTGCAGCTTGCCGTGCCGGTGCATATCTCCTTGAAAACGCCGAGCGATTCAACGATCTCGCACATATTGTTGACGACATCTTCGGGAACGTCACGGCTTACAATGTAGGCGCGCTTCGGATCGAAGCTTGAATACTGCGAGAGCTTTTCTCTCGTGTACTGAGCCACGACCTTGTCGAGCTTTCCTCTGTATTTTCTTCCGACCGTCATAGCCGAGCCGTTTGAGCTGTCGACCTCGATACACGGCTTTATGCTCAGCAGATTCGCCCCAAGCATAGCGAGCGTGGAGCATCTGCCTCCTGCGCGCAGAAATTCAAGGTCGTCAAGCACAAAGCTCATGCGTACATTTGGAACGAGCTTTTTGATCTCCTCGGCGATCTCCTTCGCCGAAAGAGTTGTTTTTTCTACCATGTCGGCAGCCTTCAAAACGAGCAGACCCGTTCCGACGGAAAGATTCTGCGAGTCAACGACATAAACGCCGCCGACCTCGCTTGCCGCCGCGACCGCGTTCTGATGTGTTGACGAGATCGACGAGCCGAGATTTATGTGTATCACCTCGTACCCCTGCTCGACGTACTTTTTGAAAAGCTCGGTATATTCCCATACGCTGACAGCCGCCGTTTTGGGCAGCTCCTTTTTTTCCGTGTATCGCTTAACGATATCGGCGGGGAAGATGGTTTTCAGATCGTCGAAGCTTTCGTCTCCGTAAACGATGTGCAGGGGGATCAGCTCAATGCCGCGCTGCTTGCATACAGCTTCGTCGAGGTCGCAGGTAGTATCCGATGTGATCTTGATTTTTCTTGTCATAAGCAAGTATACTCCTTACACGCTCATTGCCGAAGAAGCAGAAGCTGCGTCGGCAATGATTAATTATAATCGTATTATAACAAATATTTAAACCAAAATCAACATATTTTCATGATTTGCTGTAAAAATTAACAAAAATTCAGTTCACACAGGCTCATTTCTTGTCTTTGCGTTTCTCGCTGACCTTCAGAATAATGAAGCCGCATACACCCATGACAACAAACATCACCCCGATAGCAATATTTCCGATATCCGACGGCGCTTTGATCGAACAAAAATTACATAACATAAAATACCTCCGATTGATCGAACGAAGGAAAATCAAGGCGATCCCGGTAAGGTATCGCCTGCCCTCCGTTGTGTTTGGTGTAACTCATTATACTGCAAACTTGACGGAGATTATGTCATTTTTGATAAAGCGATGATTTCAATGTGAGAAAAACAAGCAAAGCGTTTTTAAAACAGACTCTTAGTCATAATTAACGTTCATCGGGAGCCGAAAGTCTTATCGTTACCTCGCCGCTGGAGAGTGTGGTCTGCGTTCCGTCGGGAAGATCGACGATAAGTCCGCCGTTTTCGTCGATGTCGGCGGCGGTACCTGTGCTTTTTACGTTGTTTATGTAGAAGTCGATCTCTCTGCCGATTATCATGGAGTGGCTCTTGTAGCAGCTTATGAACGCCGTCCTGTCGGGCAGCTTATGCCAGATATCGCAAAGCTCGTTTGCGGCGGCAGAGATGAGCGCGTTTCTCACAGGCGACGACACGCCGAGCGACGATGCCCTGCTTTTTATCTCGTCGGGGAAATCCTCTGTGGTGATGTTTATCCCGATGCCGATGATAACGCTCTTCGCGACGCCTGTCTCAAAGTCGCTGACAGCCTCTGTGAGTATGCCGCAGACCTTGCGCCCGTTGACGTATACGTCGTTGACCCACTTTATCTCCGGCACAATGTCCGTTACCTGTTCTATCGCCTTAACGACCGCGACCGCCGCCGCCGTCGTGACAGTTACCGCGTCCGAAAGCAGAAGGTCTGACTGCATTAGAAACGTCATGTAAATGCCGGTGTTTTTCGGCGAATAAAAGCTGCGCCCGAGTCTGCCGCGCCCGCTTGTCTGTTCGTTCGCTACAATGAGCGCGTTTGACGCAAAACCGTTCGCAAGCATACGCTTTGCTTCGTTGTTCGTCGAATCCACGCTGTCGAAAACGATAACCTCAAGCCCGTCCGCGCTCGGCTTGAGTCCTCGCTCTATTTCATTTTTTGAGATGCTGTCGGCAGGGGAGACAAGGCGGTAGCCCTTGCTGCTGACTGAATCTATCCCGTAGCCCTCGTCCTTGAGCTGCTTTACGGCTTTCCACACGGCCGCGCGCGAAACGCCCGCCTGTGACGCGATCTCCTGCCCGGAAAGATAATCCGCGCTCTCTTCAAGCTTTTTTAGTATTTTGTCTTTTAGTGCCATGATATACGTCCTTAAATAGAAAACAATGGGACAGCACCCTCATGCTGTCCCACCGTGAGTAACTATATTACCCTCAAACTGTACCTCATTATACTACGATTCGATGAATAAGTCAATAATTTATCAAAACTTTCTTAATAAATATTTAACACTTTTTAAAGGGAATATTTGTATATATTTCTTTAAATATGTGTTTGTCTGACGTTATTCGCCGAAGGAAATGCCGAGATCCTTCGCAGCCTTGACGATCTCGCAGTCGGGCGGGACCTCCTTGAGCTTTCCGGCAACCTCCGAAAGCGGGATAGAAACGATCTCCGTGCCCTTGAGCGCTACCATCTTGCCGTAGTCCTTGTTGATGATAAGGTTTGCAGCCGCTACGCCGAAGCGTGTGCAGATAAGGCGGTCGTAAGCGTCGGGGCTGCCGCCGCGCTGGAAGTGACCGGGAACGGTAACTCTCGTCTCCTGACCGGTAGCTTCTTCGATCTCAGCCGCGATCTTGTAGGAGATAGACGGGTATACCATCTCTGCCATAGCCTGCTTTTTCTTTTTCTTGGAAAGCGCGGCTATGTCCTTTGAAACAGCACCCTCGGCAACGGCGAGGATAGAGAAATTCTTGCCCGTCTCGTTTCTGCGCTGAATGGTCTTGATGACCGAGTTGATGTCATACGGTATCTCGGGGATAAGGATAACGTCGGCGCCGCCTGCGATACCTGCGTAAAGCGTGAGCCAGCCTACCTTGTGACCCATTACCTCTACGATGAATACGCGGCCGTGAGATGTTGCCGTGGTGTGAATGCAGTCGATAACCTGAGTTGCGATGTCAACGGCAGACTGGAAGCCGAACGTCATGTCGGTGCCCCAAAGGTCGTTGTCGATCGTTTTCGGCAGCGAGACTACGTTAAGACCCTCCTGCGAGAGCATATTGGCGGACTTCTGCGTGCCGTTGCCGCCGAGGATAACAAGACAGTCGAGCTTGAGCTTCTTGTAGTTTTCCTTCATTGCGGCTACCTTATCGACGGAGTTTTCCTCGTCGATAACGCGCATGAGCTTGAACGGCTGACGCGATGTGCCGAGGATAGTGCCGCCGCGTGTGAGCAGACCCGAAAGATCGTCGCGTGAAAGCTCCTTAGCGTCGCCGTTGATAAGTCCGCGGTAGCCGTCGATGATGCCGACTATCTGAACGTTGTCGCCGTAATGGTTATACAGCGTTTTCGCAACACCTCTGATGCTGGCGTTCAGACCTTGACAGTCTCCACCGCTCGTCAGGATACCTATTCTTTTCATAAATGTATTCACCCTTTCTTCAAGAGCCTGTAATTACCGAAAAAAGCTCCGATATTTTCAGGTCTAAATTATTTGTTAGCTTTGCGCAGGTCCCGAGGAGTTCTGTACAGCCTCGCTGACCTTTTTCTTCAGCGCCTTCTTCGCAAGAACGGCAAATTCCTGCTGGCAGTTGTGCGACTTTTTGCCGCGCCTGTCTACCATGATGTATGTCGTGTCGGGCAGCTGTATTCGCGTGTTTACGTTGTCGTTCCACAATATTTCGAGTATCTCGTCGCAGCGGCGGTGAATGTCCTCGTCAAGAATGGGGAACACCAGCTCGACGCGCTTGTCGAGATTGCGCGGCATCCAGTCCGCCGAGCCGAGGAACATCTGAGGTTCTCCGCCGTTTTCAAAGCGGAACATTCTGCTGTGCTCGAGAAGCTGACCCACTATGCTGTGAACGACGATGTTTTCGCTCGTTTTATCTATGCCCGGTATCAGGCAGCATATTCCTCGCACGATTAGACGAACGGGCACGTTAGCCCTTGACGCTTCGTAAAGCAGTCTGATGATAGGCGGATCGACGAGCGAATTAATTTTGACGGTAATGCCGGACGGCAGACCGTTTTTCGCGTTTTCGATCTCACGGCGTATCTTATCTTCAAAGAAATCGCGCATTCCGTGAGGAGCTACTATAAACTGATTGTATGTCGGCGGTATGGAGTAGCCCGTCAGAACGTTGAACAGCGACGACGCGTCCTCTCCAAATTCCTCGCGGCAGGTAAACAGCCCCATGTCGGTGTAAAAGCGAGCCGTGCTGTCGTTGTAGTTGCCCGTACCCATGTGGAGATATCGGCGTATGCCGTCCTCCTCGCTGCGAACGACAAGGCAGATCTTGCAGTGCGTTTTCAGTCCGCTGAGACCGTAAACAACGTGGCAGCCTGTCTTTTCAAGCTTTTTCGCCCAATGGATATTGTTCTCCTCGTCAAAGCGAGCCTTCAGCTCGACTAAAACGGTGACCTGCTTTCCGTTTTCCGCCGCCTTTATCAGCGCGGCAACGATCGGTGAGTTCCCGCTCACTCTGTAGAGCGTCTGCTTGATAGCAAGCACCTTCTCGTCGCGAGCGGCTTCTCTGACGAACGCAAGCACGCTGTCAAAGCTTTCGTACGGGTGGTGAACGAACCTGTCCTTCTCGCGGATAGCCTGAAAAATATCGTCATAGCCGTAAAAATCGGGGCACGGCGTCACGGGCTTTATCGGCTTGAAGGAGAGAGACTCGCTGCCCGATATCTTCGCAAACTTCGACAAAAACGTAAGGTCGAGAGGACCTCTGCACTCGTAGATCTCGCTTTCGTCAACGTCGAGCATCTCGATGAGAAATTCTCTGAGCTGCTTGTCGCACTTTGACGCTATCTCAAGTCTGATCGGCTTGCCGCGTCTGCGCTGCTTGATCGACTTTTCGATCTCGCTCATGAGGTCGTCGGTGTCCTCGTCGATGTCGAGGTCGGCGTCGCGCGTTATGCGGAACGGGCAGAACGCCTTTATCTTGAACAGCGCGAAAAGCTCGTCAAGCCGGGAGGTTATAATGCTTTCGAGCAGTATAAAATCGCGCTCGCCCTCGCTCGGCAGCTCGATGAACCTCGGCAGAACGCTTGGCACCTGCATTACGGCGAAGAACGTTTCCTTCTCCTCGTTCATAAGCCGTATCGCAAGGTTGAGACTCTTGTTGAGCAGCAGCGGGAACGGTCTGCTCGGGTCTACCGCCATCGGCGTCAGCACGGGGAAGATCACCTTGTCGAAATACTTGTCGGTGAACGCGCGCTGCTTTTCCGTGAGATCCTTGTCCTTCTTGATGAAAATGCCGTGTTTTTTCAAAACGGGCAGAATGGAATGATTGAGACAACTGTACTGCTTTTCGGAAAACTCGTGTATCTTCTGAGAAAGTCTGCTGTACTGCTGCTTTGGCGAAAGCCCGGACAGATCGTTTTCTTTTATGCCGTGGTCGATCTGGTCGATGATACCGGCAACGCGCACCATGATAAATTCGTCGAGGTTCGACGCCGTAATAGATAGGAAGTTCACCCTCTCCATGACGGGGTTATCCTTCTCAAACGCTTCCTCCATAACGCGCGAGTTAAAATCCATCCAGCTTATCTGGCGGTTATTGTACGGGAATTTTTTGCCCCTTCCCTTAATTATGTGGTCGTCCATAACCACTATACCTCCGTTGTGCGATCGGGGAACAGCTTACTGAAAACTGAAGAATGAA
>OMPZ01000233.1 GCA_900313125.1 uncultured Eubacteriales bacterium
CGGAAGAACGCGAAATACTCGGCGATGTTGACGCCTACGCTCTGGATAAGCGTCGTCTCCATATCGGTCACGGTGTCGTTTATGCGGACGCTCACGCTCGTGTAGTAGTCGAGGAACGGCACTAAGAACGCCGCGCTGATAAGACCCGTTTCACCGACAGCGAGGGCGTAAGCCTTGAGCGTTCTCGGTCTGAACGTGTAGACCGCAAGCACAAGGCACAGTATCGCGAGGACGAGCACGACCATTTCGGTGGACAGTATGTGCGAGCAGACGATGCCCGACATTCCTGCGGCGATGATGAGTGAGTTCTTGTAGTAATTGCGCTTGTCGTTGATATCCTCGGTGTAAAGTCTGTAAACGCCGAGAGCGACGAGCGGTATGAACATGATCGCGCTGAACTCGCCGACTGCGGCGCGGACGTAGATATCGGTAAGGCGGTAGGTTGCCGAGCAGTACGCGAGCGAAGCCAGGATACCGTAGTTTCGGCTGCCGAAGATCCTTCTGAAGGAGCAGTAGCCGATCACAGCCGTGCCGAAGTTTATCAGAAAGACATACGTTTTGTAAGCCGTCACAACGCCGATACCGAGCACTCTGAGTATCGCGGGGATATACAGCAGGAAGTCGCCGTAATAGATCGACGCGGCGTAGCCGTAGCCCTCTATCCATACGTTCGACTGTCTTACGGGGAAGATACCTCTCCTCAGCTCGTTTGCGATAGCTTCTATACGCATGAAGTGAACGTCGATATCGTGACCGTCGTTGACGCCCTCAGTAAACAGCGGCAGCGACACGAGCAGCGTGATCGCCAATACGGCGAACACGGTCTCTTTGTTTTTGGCGAGCTTCTCGTAATACAGATAGATCAGATCGAGAGCCGCAAAAAGTACGAGGAAAAACAGCAGCTTTCGCGCCATGCCGAAATAATCGCTCTGTATGCGAATGTTTTTGATCTTGAGCGAGCCGTTGCTGTCAAACCGCACCCTGACCTCAAAGCGTTCGACAGATTCCTTCGCGAGAACGCGCACCGACACGCTGTTGAGAGCTTTGTACAGGCGCGTTTTGCCGCCCACGAGGAAGGTGCTTAGTCCGTCGTCGGAGGTGACGTATGCCGACTGCTCGCTTGTACACTCGTAGTCGATCGTGACGAGGTACGCGCCCTTTTTCAGCTTGACGTAAGGACCGTAGATCATATCGACCGTATTGTCCTTTGAGATGGCGTTATGGTCGATGTACCAGTAGTCGTCGATATAATTTGCGTATTTGGAATCCCATGTGATGAGCGGCGCGCTGATCGTTTTCGGGTGCTTTGCCGCGGAATAGGTCATCACGCCGAGCGCGGCGATAATGACGATCTGAACGGCGATCACAATGAGAAAATACTTGTCCCGAAGCTTGCCCTTGACCGAGGTCTTGTCTCGGGGCAGCTTTTTGCTTTCTTTTTCTTTTCTTTCGGACACGGTTTATGCTCCCTTCGTAAGGCTTTGCAGCGTGGTCTTTTTTGACGGGCTGTTCTTTGCTTTAACGGCGTTTATCAGCTTGCCGCCAAAGCATAAAAACAGCACGGTGAGCAGAGATACGATCTCGGAGACGCGCCACAAAACAGGCTCTTTGAAATCCACGGTGATAGTGCCGCTGTAGTTTTTGGGGATATTGAGCATTATCTGGTTGTTGTCGCTGTCGAATACCTTGAATTTCTTGCCGGTGCTGTCAACGGCATAGTAGCCCTTGTAATTGTACACGGGCAGAACGAGCTTTCCGAAATCGTCGCCCGTGATAACATCGACCTGCATATAGCAGCCGTCGCGGTCGTGAATGGCTGACGCCACGATATTTTCGCCTGAAAGAGGTTCGCTGATAGTTGTAGACGTGCCGGATCTGAGGTACTCGTATTTTCCTACATCGTCGCTGTTGAGGTCTACCATATCGTAGTATGTCACGAAGTCGCCGCTCTCAAGATAGCGGCAGGAGAAATCAACGGTGGTGACAACGCAGATCAGGGCGATCACCGCTATGATCTTTTTGAGATCTGTTTTGTTATTGCTCTCAAGTATCTCCAGAACGGAGCACAGGATCAGAGTGAGGAAAACAGCCGCGATACTCAGATAACGCCAGGGGAACTGGATCTGCGCCATGATATTGCCTAAACCGGGTATCTGCGAGATCGTGTTCCACGGGAAAATATTTGTGGAAAGGAAAAGCATAAGGACTGCCGCTGCGATGTATGTGTAAAGTCTGCCGGCGTGCTTGCGGGCTTTGCCTGCCACAGAGATATACAGCGCCGCAAAAAGCCCTGCCATCAGCACCAGACCGGGAGTAAGCAGCAGCCGATGGTTTGCGATCATTGCTCTGCCGCTGCTGTCGGGGTTATGGAAAAACGCCAGAAGCTCGGCAACAGCCGCACCCTCGTCCTGTATGAGCGCGGTGGAGATATCATTGATCGTGTCGTTGATATACACGCGGATATTCGCGTAATAATCGAGGAAGGGAACTATAAAGAACGCGCTGAGAAGCAGCGTCTGACCGATCGCAAGAAGGTACGCCTTGAGAGTTTCGGGTCTGATAGTGCGCTTGATGAACACAAGGCACAGCAGAGCCATTACGAAAACTACCATTTCAGTGCTGATGATGTGGCTGCAAATAACGCCTGTCATGCCAACTGCGATGAGCAGAGAATTTTTTCTGTATTGTTTTTTGTCGCTGATATCGCCTGTGTACAAGCCGAAAACGCCCAGCGCAATGAGCGGCAGGAACATCTGCGCGCTGTATTCGCCCACAGCGGCACGAATGTAGAGGTTTGTCAGACGGTAGCTTGCGGTGCAGTAAACGAGAGACGCGGCAAGCCCCAGCTTTCGGCTGTCAAATATTTTCTTGAAGCAGAAGTAGCTGCTGACAGCCGTGCCGGCGTTTATCAGGAAAATAAACATTTTGTAAGCGCCCGGAACGTCAAAGCCGAATATTCTGAGAAGCGCGGGGATATACAGCAGCGCGTCGCCATAGTATATCGACGCGGGGTAGCCGTAGCCCTCAAGCCAGTCGGACGCCAAGCGGACGGGGAAAACGCCGCGTTTGAGCTCGCCGGCAATGGCTTCTATTCTCATGAAGTGGAAATTGCTGTCGTGACCGTCGGCTATACTCGGCGTGAACAGCGGTATTGAGCTAAGTAAAACGATCGAGACGAGCAGGAACACGGTCTCTTTGTTTTTTCTCAGCACGTCGTAATACAGATAGACGACATCGAGCAAAACGAAGAGAGCCAGGAAAAACAGCAGTACTCTCGCCGTGCCGAAGTGATCGGTCTCTATCCTTATATCGTTGATCCGTGAAATGCCCTGACCGTTGTACAGTACGCCGACGTTAAAGCTGCCGATATCTTTTTTCAGGTCAACGCGGAAGGAAACGGAGTGAAGAAGAGCATAAAGCTCGGGGTGAGCCGTCTTTATAAACTCGTCGTTGTCATCGCCCGTGTAAGCCTGTACCATCGTGTTTTGCGAAACAGAAATGTCGTAATCTACA
>OMPZ01000066.1 GCA_900313125.1 uncultured Eubacteriales bacterium
AACACGCCCGCCATCATAAATGCGGTCATTCCGATACCCATATTGAACGGAATTATCAGATTGTTTATCGTGTTGAGAATAGAGTAGACATTTACAGACAGCGAATCGCCATAAGCGAGAAGTATTCTGTTGAGTATGAATATCTGCGCGCTGTTGTAAAGCTGTTCTACTGCAAGCGGCAAGCCCGCTTTCACAACTGCTCCGAACGATTTTTTCTTAATGCTCGAAAGCTTAAAGCTGATCGGAGGTTTTCCTATGTTATAGCCGATAATAACAATGATTGCTGCGGCAATATAGCTGACGGAGGTCGCAAGTCCCATTCCGAAAAGACCTTTTTTGAAAACGAGAGCATTGAGCAGATCTCCGATGATATCAATAAGAGTTTGTGCCGCTGCGCCTATAATTACATACTTTTTTGATCCGGTAAGATAGATCATGTTTGACAAAACCATCACAAATATCAGCGCAGGTATGATAAAGCTTTGCTTATCCTTTATTGTTCTCATCTTTTACCCTCTTCCGACGTTACTCGATCGTAAGGAAATCGGAAAAGCCCGTTACCTCAAATATTTCCATAATATCCTCGGGAACGCCGCGAACGATCATTTCGCCTGCCGTATTCATCGTCTTCTGTGCAGAGAGAAGTACACGAAGCCCCGATGAAGAAATATACTCCAGAGTACTAAGATCAAACACAAGCTTCTTCACGCCGTCGAGCGATGTGTCAAGCTCCTTCGAAAGCTCGGGAGAAGTCGTAGTATCGAGTCTGCCTTCAAGTGATACCGTAAGTGTGCTGCCTTCTTTGATCTTGTTGATTTTCATAATAATTCCTCCGTATTTAACATTGATATATTATTTACACTGGCAGATGTTAACTACGCTGCAAATATAAACACCGAGTCATCTGTCATTTAAAGCACAAAAACGCACCCCATAGAACACAGTTATCCTACAGAGTACGCTTAAATGTCATGTATAATTGAAAGGTTACAATCACGCCCTTGCTCATGCTTGCTCATGCTTCCTCATGCTTACTAAAGCATATCGGGTTCTCATAGCTTTGTCAAACCTTTCCAAGAAATATGTTTAACATTTTCATTATAGTACAGTTCTGAAAAAAGTCAATTGTACGATTGTTTTTTTGTGTTTTCGGACGAACTCATGAGAAAAAATCTTGTGATTCAAAGCTCTGCTTTTAATAAGCAGATGCAAGCCGCAGGCTTGCATTCCGTCCTGTGTGAGATCGTACTTTTTACTGCACGGAATATGACTCCCTGATAGAAAGCGGGTGTCATATTCCGTGGTTAACTACAGAAGCTTTACCGCCAGCATTGTCAGGTCGTCAAACTGCGGAGCTTCGCCGACAAATTTGTCGACTGACTCTTTCATGATGGAAAGCAGAGTCTTTGGATCTGCTTCGCTGTCTTGATTGAGTGCCTCCAGCATTCTGTCTGTACCGAAAAGCTCGTTCTCGGCATTTGTTGCCTCCGCAACACCGTCGGTATAAAGGAACAGCGTGCCGCCCTTTTCGAGCGTTATCTCATACTCCTTGTATCTCATGCCGTCCATGCCGCCGATAACGAAGCCGTGTTTGTCTTTGAAAAGCTCAAAGCTTCCGTCTGCTTTTTTTATGATCGGGTACTCGTGACCTGCGTTGGCAGCTGTGATCTTTCCGCTCGATATCTCCAACACACCGAACCATACGGTGACGAACATTTCTTCGTCGTTGTTTTTGCATATCTGAGCATTGACCTGCTCCAGAACCTTTGCAGGACTGCCGCCCATTGCAGCGTAATTGCTGACGAGGATTTTAGACATCATCATAAACAAAGCCGCAGGAATGCCCTTGCCCGATACATCTGCCATTACAAGTCCGAGATGGTCGTCGTCAAGCAGGAAGAAGTCATAGAAATCTCCGCCGACCTCCTTTGCGGGAGTCATCGTGGCATAAATATCAAATTCAGCTCGTTCAGGGAATGCAGGAAAAATGTTCGGCAGCATATCCGCTTGAATCTTTGTGGCAAGCTCAAGCTCCGCGCCGATACGCTCTTTCTCTGCGGTTATCTTTGTTATCTGATCGATGTAGTTTCTTGTGCGCTTTGATAGCGTTGCGAAGGACTCTGCCAGCACCTCGATCTCATCATTTGTGCGATAGATATCCTCCATTTCAAACGCCAGATCGGTGCCGCTGATCTCATATATGCGCTTTGTCATGCGCTCTACCGGCTTTACTATTTTTCCCGCTACAGTCAGTGCGCCTACAGTGCCGAGAATGAGTATCACCGCCAACATAACTATCGTTGTTTGCTGTGAATGCTTTGCCCCATCTTCAAACGCAGCCTCGGCTTCGCCGTTGATTCTGTCGTACTCTGCGATCATTGCATTTGTCGGCTGTTCCGTCACTTGCTTCTCAATGACCGAAACGACTGCCCAACCTACCGTTTCCATCGGAGAGCCAGCCATGTAGTATTCTTTATCGTTTATTGTTACGGTTTTCAGACCTGTCTGAGCTTTAAGTGCCGATGTGACAAAATCGGCAAGTTCCCTGTTATCGGAGCTTCTCAGGTCACGCGCCGAGTCCGACAGCTCGACTTCAAATAAGCCGTTGCCATCGGGTGCAAATATCATCTGTCCGTTATTGTTGACAACACAAATAAATCCGCCGCTGTTCGCCGACTGCTCAACATAATCCGACATAGCGTCAAGGAACAGATCAACGCCGACAACACCTATCAGCTCTCCGTCACGATATACAGGCGCCGAGCATTCAATACCGATCTTGTCTGTATAGGTGTCGGCTTCGATACCGGTGAAATATAAATCTCCGGCTTTCTCCGCGCCTTTATACCAAGGTCGTTCGGATACATTGAAGTTTTTTACATTTCCGTTTTCATCAAGCTTGTTAGCGGAATTATCGTCAACG
>OMPZ01000063.1 GCA_900313125.1 uncultured Eubacteriales bacterium
CCCTGATAGCCCCACGACCCGTCGAACGGATACTCGCAAAGCGGCATGAACTCGATATGAGTGTAGCCCATGTCGCGGACGTACGGGATAAGCTCGTCCTTCAGCTCTTCATAGCGGTAAAAGCGTTCGTCGCCCTCCTTGCCGTCCTTCACCTTCCATGTGCCGAGATGTACCTCGTAGATGTTGAGCGGAGAGTTGTAGTTCTTGCCGCGGCGCTTCATCCATTCGTCGTCGCGCCAGCCGTAATTGTCGAGATCGTAAACGATCGACGAAATATTGGGGCGCACCTCGGTGTAAAAAGCGAACGGATCGGATTTTTCGACCGTTTCACCGCTTCGCGAGCGCACCTTGTATTTGTAGCGAACGCCCTCGCCGATCTCCGGCACAAATATGCTCCACACACCGAACATATCGCGGTCCATAGGCAGTCCGTACCAGTTGTTGAAATCGGTGCAAAGGCTCACGTTTGCCGCCGCGGGCGCGTATACGGAAAAGTAGACGCCGCCGTTTTCAATATGAGCGCCGAACAGCTCGTATGAGCTTGATTCAACACCGTTAACGTGATTTTTTATTCTTCCATGGTCATACATATTCCGACGCTCCCTTCTTATCTATCAAAGCAGTCTATAATAATATTATATACTGCCGCGAGAAAAATTCAAGTCGTTTTTTGAATAATTTGTTTAAAAAATTTAAAATCAAAACAAATTTTCTGACTATATTTTGCAAATAATATATTTATTATACGCTGCATTACAAAACAAATGTGTATACGGACGAAAATTTGTAAGATCGTAAATAAATCAAAAAAGTGGTGGAAATTTGCGGTAAGGTGTTGTATAATGGATAACAGTATCGAAAGAGGTGAAGAAAATGGCACTCGACGGCGTGTTTACGCGCTTTCTTGCAAACGAGCTGCAAAACGAGCTGCGCGGCGCGCGCGTTTCGCAGATACATCAGCCGAACAAAGACGAGCTCGTGCTCAACCTGAGGACGTTCGAGGGCGGGCGCAAGCTGCTCATCAGCGCGAGGGCAAACTCTCCGAGAGTGAGCTTTACCGAAAGCGCGCCCGAAAACCCGGCGTCTCCCCCAATGCTCTGTATGCTGCTGAGAAAAAAGCTCGGCGGCGCGAAGATATCCTCAGTCACTCAGCCGGGGCTTGAACGCATAATTTTTATAGATTTTGACTCGACCGACGAGCTCGGCGACGAAGTAAAATACACGCTTGCCTGCGAGATAATGGGCAGGTACTCGAACATCATCTTCCTTGACGGCGAGGGCATTGTGATCGACGCGCTGAAAAGAGTAGACGCGTCGATGACGACTCAGCGAATCGTGCTGCCCGGCATGAGATACGAGCTGCCGCCCGCACAGGACAAGCTGTCCGTGCTCGACTGTCAGCCGGGCGAGATCGCCGAAAAAATAACCGGCGGCGAATGTCCCGACAAGCTCGACAAGGCGATACTGCGAACGGTGCTCGGCATTTCTCCCGTGATAAGCCGCGAGATCGACTACCGCATTACGGGCGGCGCGCAGGTATACGCCGACAGGCTTAGTCCGAACTACAAAAACCGTCTCGAATATTATATCACGAAGCTCGTAAACAATGTACGGGAGCTTGACGGTCAGCCCTACTGCATCTACGACGAAAATGGCAAGCCGAAGGATATGTCGTTCATGGAGATCACGCAGTACGGCACGCTCTACACCGTGAAAAAAGCGGAGAGCTTTTCGTCGCTGCTCGACGGCTTTTACTCCGAGCGCGACCGCGCGGAACGCATGAAGGCTAAGTCGCAGGATCTTCTCAAGCTGCTGACAAACGCGTCCGAGCGCGCATCGCGAAAGATCAACACGCAGAAGGCGGAGCTTGAAAAGTGTGCCGACAGAGAGCACCTGCGCGTGTGCGGCGACCTTCTTCAGGCAAATCTCTACAAAATAGAAAAGGGCGCGCCGTTCGTCGTGCTTGAAAACTTCTACGATGAAAATATGGCTTCAATGAGAATAAGCCTTGACCCGTCGAAATCGCCGTCGCAAAACGCGCAGCGATACTACAAGGAGTACCGCAAGGCGAAAACGGCGGAGCGCGTTCTGACCGAGCAGATAAAGCTTGCCGAGGAGGAGCTTGAATATCTCGACAACGTTTTCGATTCTCTCAGCCGCGCCGAAACCGAGCGCGAGCTTGCCGAGATACGCTCGGAGCTTGCTTCGACGGGCTATGTAAAAAACGCTGCCGGCAAGGGTAAGGGCAAGGAGCCGAAGCCGCTGCCGCCGCTTGAGTTCAAAACGACCGACGGGTTCAAAGTGCTTGTAGGGCGAAACAACCGTCAGAACGACACGCTGACCTTAAAAACGGCGGGCAAGAACGATCTTTGGTTCCACACGAAAGATATCCCCGGCTCGCACACGGTGCTCGTGACCGACGGCAAGACACCGAGCGACGACGCGATAATGCAGGCGGCAGCCATTGCGGCTTACCACAGCAGAGCGCGCGACGGCTCGCAGGTGCCCGTTGACTACACGCTTATCAAAAATGTCAGCAAGCCGCAGGGCGCACGCCCCGGCACGGTCATCTTCGTAAAAAACAAAACGCTCTATGTCAAGCCCTCAACGGAGTTTAAAACATGAGCTGTAAAATATATCTGCAAAAGTACGACTACTCCGGCGTTTTGCGAGGTCAGCGAAAAAAGCTCGAAAGTCGGAACGGGCTGTCGCTGCTTGACCACGCTGTAAAGGACGAATACGGGCTTGACCTGACCTCGCTTGAAATAGAGCGCGGCATTCACGGCAAGCCGTATTTCAAAGACCGCCGCGACATTTGCTTTAATATAAGCCACAGCGGAGACTACGCCGCAGCCGCCTTATGCAGCCGCGAGGTCGGCGTAGACATACAGGTCTTTCGCCATATCAAGGACAACGTTATCAACAAGCTTTGCCGCGGCGCGGAGCTTGAATATATCGGCTCCTCCCCCGACCGTGACCGCGCCTTCATAATGCTGTGGGCATTGAAGGAAAGCTACATCAAGGCGACGGGCGACGGCATGACCTTCCCGATGAGCGAAGTAAATTTCGATATACGCGGCTTTGACGGCGAGCTTGTCGGGCGCGTCTCAAACAGAGAAGGGCTGTACCTTCTGCGCGACTGCGGCAGCTTTGCCCTTGCAGCCTGCGTACTTTGATAAACATCTGTACAGGAGAATGTGTATATGAAAAAGCATATCAAAAATACCATAATATGTATCGCCGCGCTGTCGGTTGCGCTGTGCGCGTCGGCGTGCCAAAAGGATACGCAGACAGGAAGCGAGGCGTCCGCGCCCGTCGCTACTGTTGACACGGCAAAGCCGGAGCAGCCGGCAGAAGAACCCGATATCGGCGAGCACAAGGACTACGACAAGGAGGACGCGCTCTGCTACGAATCGGGCAGCATCATCGTGGTCGAGCAGGACGGAAAAAAGCGCGGC
>OMPZ01000062.1 GCA_900313125.1 uncultured Eubacteriales bacterium
AGCGATACACACACCGACAGCGACAAAACGACCGATTCGACAACCGACACGCACACCGACAGCGATAAATCAACCGACTCGGCAAGCGATACGCACAAGGACAGCGACAAAAACACCGATTCGGCAACCGACACGCATACCGACAGCGATAAAACGACCGATTCGGCAACCGACACGCACACGGACAGCGATAAATCAACCGACTCGGCAAGCGATACGCACACCGACAGCGATAAACCGACCGATACAGGCACGGACGTAACACCTGACACGGATAGTAAACCCGATACAGGTACAGACGTAACACCCGACACGGATAGTAAACCCGATACAGGCACGGACGTAGTGATCGATTCCGACAGCGAAACGCCCTCAGAGACAGGCGACGTACCCGTTTCGACGCCTGACGTTCCAAAGCCGGAACAGAAGAAAATGGTCGGAGACGTTACGGGCGACAATGTTGCCGACTCCGCCGACGCTATAATGATCCTGCGCGCGTCGGCAGGACTTGTTTCTCTCCCTGTCACAAAGTACACCGACGTTGACAACGACGGCATGATAACAGCGCAGGACGCTGTGCTGATACTTCGCGCTTCTGTCGGTCTCGACACAGGCTCGTCGATCCGTATAGGCGAATATACATGACCGCATTATGATCGAAATGTGTTAAAAGCGTAAAAGGCGTAGATTTTATCTGCGCCTTTACTTGCATTTTCGGTCATTTTGGTTAAAATAGAAAAAATGACCGTTACATATTGTTTTATTCGCAAAATTGTGATAAAATTAATGTGTTTGCGAATAAAATGAACGGAGTGACCTTAAATTATGAAAAGATGGTTCCACAAGCTCTTTATCGAAGAGACGACCAACACATTTATCCAGTTTTTCAGAAGTCTGTTTGTCGGCGGTATCGCCACAATAGTAGATATCGGCGTTCTGGTGCTGTTCAGAGAGCTTTTCCATACGCCCGAAAAGGCGGCGACAGTCTTTGGCTTTATCGCAGGTCTCGCCGTGAACTATGTGGTGTCAACGTACTGGGTATTTGCAAAAGCAAAGGTCAAAAACCGCGTTGTTGACTTCATCGCTTTCGCCGTGATCGGAATAATCGGTCTCGGGCTTACTCAGCTCATAATCGCCCCGTTTGCGATGGAGGGTATTTTCGGCGAGGGCTATTTTGTGAAAAACGCGACCTTCGGCACGCTTATCCCGACGGATAAATACTACATCGCAGGCAAGCTCGTTGCGACTGTCCTCGTGTACCTGTGGAATTTCTGTGCGAGGAAATTCATTCTCTACCGCAAAGCCGAAAGCGACGATACGGCAGCAGAAGCTTAAATATGTGTCAGTTCAAATATAAATATCGGATAACTGTTCAATACTTGGTAAAAAACAATTGTAAATATTTAAAAATGCTTTGTAATACCCCTCCGTCACGCCTTTTGGCGTGCCACCTCCCCTAAAGTGGAGGCTTGTAATACAGAAACCTGTAAGCCTCCCCTGTAGGGGAGGTGCTGAGCGCAGCGAAGCGGAGGGGTTATGAATAGATATAATATCGGAGGAATTACCAGCATGAAGAAGGTAGTAATTATAGGCGCAGGACCGGCGGGGCTCACAGCCGCTTACGAACTCCTTAAAAACGGCGGCAGCAAAGACTACGAGGTCGTTATTCTTGAAAGCTCGCAGGTCATCGGCGGTATCTCTCAGACTGTAAGATACAACGGCAACCGCATGGATATCGGCGGTCACAGGTTCTTCTCGAAGGACGAGAGCGTAATGAACTGGTGGAAGTCGATGATGCCGATACAGGGCGTCAACAGCTTTGACGACGAAAAGCTCGGCAGAGAGAAGCCCCTCGAGACAGGCGGTCCCGACCCGAACAAAGAGGACCGCGTAATGCTTATCCGCCGCAGAGTGTCGCGTATCTACTTCAACAAGCATTTCTTTGATTATCCGATCTCCATGAAGTGGAGTACAATAAAGAACATGGGCTTCGGTACGACGATGGTTGCAGGCTTCAGCTACCTGAAGGCAGCCATCTTCAAAAAGCCCGAGGACAACCTCAACAATTTCTACATCAACCGTTTCGGCAAAAAGCTCTACAGTATGTTCTTCGAGGGCTACACCGAAAAGCTTTGGGGACGTCACCCCAGCGAGATCTCCGCCGATTGGGGCGCACAGCGCGTAAAGGGTCTGTCGATACGCGCACTCATAAAGGATATGTTCAAAAAGGCGTTCGGCGGCAAGAAGAACAACAAAGAGGTCGAGACGTCGCTCATCGAGGAGTTCTGGTATCCGAAGTACGGTCCCGGTCAGCTTTGGGAGACGGTAGCTTCCGAGATCGAAAAAGCCGGCGGCGTTATCAAGATGGGCTATGACGTAAGAAATATCGTGCTCAACAACAATAAGGTTACACAGGTAGTCTGCGAGACCGAGGGCGGCTCGGTAACGGTCGAGGGCGATGTGTTCATCTCGACCATGCCCGTAAAGGATCTCGTTACCGGCATGACAGGCGACAAGCCCGACGACGATATCGTGGCTATCGCGAAGGGTCTGCCTTACAGAGACTTCGTGACCGTAGGACTTCTCGTAGACAAGCTCGCTCTTAAAAACGAGACCGATATAAAAACGCTCGGAAACATCGTGCCCGACTGCTGGATCTACGTTCAGGATACCAACGTCAAGCTCGGAAGGATACAGGTGTTCAACAACTGGAGCCCGTATCTCGTAAACGACCCCGAGCACCATGTGTGGATCGGTCTTGAGTACTTCTGTGAGGAGGGCGACTCCTTCTGGAATATGACGGACGAAGAGTGCATCGAGTTTGCCGCGAAGGAGCTTCAGACAATGGGCATCATCACGACCGATCAGGTGAAGGATTCTCACCGCGAGCGCGTGAAGAAGGCGTACCCCGCATATTTCGATACATACGCTCAGATGGATACGCTCATAGCTCAGCTAAATAAATACACGAACCTTTTCTGTATCGGCAGAAACGGTCAGCACCGCTACAACAACATGGATCACTCTATGGTAACGGCGTTCAGAGCGGTAGACGCTATAAAGTCCGGCTCAAACGATAAGTCAGCTGTCTGGAACGTCAACACCGAAAAATCGTATCACGAGACGAAGGACGGTAAGTAAGCTATGAGTAAGACCTCCAAGAGAATCAAACCGTCACCAAAGCCGCAGAACGCCTTGACGTACAAGCCCGATGTCGACGCTGAGATCATAAAAAAGACGATCGGCGTTATCGGCTTTCTGTGCATACTCAGCACTATCCTGTTCAACAAAACGAAGGAAATGGGCGGCGCGGTGTTCCCCGTAATGTGCTTTCTCGCGCTGGGCGTCGCCGTAGCAGTCCTGTGGTTCGAGGGCAAGCTGACGACGCAGAACGCCGTCTTGCTCATTATCGCCGCAGGCTTCATAATACGTCTGAATTATGTTATATACACTCCGCTTTCCGAGACCGCGAGACTGCGTCAGCACGATATGTACAAGTTCGGCGGTGATAAGGGGCATTCGGCGTACATAGAGCATTTTTACAACAACGGCTTCACCCTGCCCGATTTCAACCCCACAACGAAGGCACAGTTTTATCACCCGCCGCTGCACCATCTGCTTGCCGCGATGTGGATGCGTATACTCACGACGTTCGGCATGAGCTACAGCAGGGCGATAGGAAGTATGCAGTTTTTGTCGCTGTTCTATTCCTCCTGCGTGTTGGTGGTCTGCGAAAGGATATTCACAAAGCTGCGTATCGAGGGCAGGTCAAAGCTCCTCGCGCTTACGGTCTGCGCGTTTCACCCGCAGCTTATACTGCTTTCCGGCTCTGTCAACAACGATGGGCTCGCGCTTCTGTTCACGCTGCTCGCTGTTTACACAACGCTCAAATGGTATGAGGAACCGACCACGAAGAACATTCTGATGATCGCGCTCTCGATCGGTCTCGGTATGTCAACAAAGATATCGGTCGCGCTCGTCTCGATACCGATAGCGCTGCTGTTTTTGATAAAGCTCATCAAGGAGAAGAAAAAGCTCTACGAGAACATTCTCCAATACTGCATATTCGGCGTGGTGTGTCTCCCGCTGGGGCTGTGGTTCCCGATCAGGAACGCGATAAAGTTTGACGTACCGCTCACCTATGTGCAGAAGCTTTCTCCGACATCGGATCAGTATATCGGAGATAAGTCGGTATACGAACGCCTTTTCGACTACTCGTACCACCCGTTTGAAAACGTGTTCCTCAACAGAGTCGCTACCGGCGCCGATTTCTTCGAGTACAATCCGCTCGTCGCTATCGTCAAGACGTCGCTGTTCGGCGAGTACAACTTCTCAACGTCGAACGAGCACATAACTCCGTTTTGCAGGATACTGCTCATTCTGAACATGGTGATGATCTTCCTTTCGATAGCGGCTATGGTTTATTTCATCGTCAGAAAGAACCGCTTTGCCGATATGCCCGAAAAGGTATTCCTCGTGTTCTATAATGTACTGATGTTTGTGTACTTCATCAAGTTCTGCTTTGACTTCCCGCACAACTGTTCAATGGATTTCCGCTACATCGCTCCGAGCTGTATTCTGGGCGTGCTGTTCATCGCGGCGGCAAGGGAGCAGTTCGCGCTCGACTTCAAGAAAAACGAGGTCGCTGTCAAAGCCGTTAAGATAACGACAGGCGCGGCTGAGATACTTTTCGCTCTCACCTCGATCATCGTGTACATCATGCTCGGCGCATAAGACAGACCATTGAAAATATTACTGAAAACTGAAAACTTAAGACTTAAAACTTAAAAATATAGGAGTCGCTTCGCTCCTGCTTTATAGAAAAAGTCTCTAAAAGATCAATAAATAATCATGTCATTTATAATACCCGGCACAGACCGAAATATCTGTGCCGGGTATTTTGTGTTATATTATGAAAGCGTCAGAGTGCAGCTAAACGTCGTGCCGTTTTGTTCGAGCCTGCATTTCGCGCCGTGCATATCGGCGATAGACCTCACGATCGACAAGCCGAGACCGCTGCCGCGCCTGCTGCGGCTTTTGTCATGGCGAAAGAAGGGCTGCCAGAGCTTTGAAAGCTCGTCTGACGGCAGCGGCGCGCATTCGTTTGCAACCGTGACCGAGCCGCCCTCGACAGTTACCGTGATCTCGCTTTCCGGCAGAGAATACTTCACGGCGTTGTCCGTCAGGTTTTCTATGGCGGTCTTTATCTGCTCGCGGTCGGCAGTCACCGTACTGTCGCCGCTGTGAGTGAGCGAAAGCGTTTTTCCGTCGGGCAGAGCCGGCAGCGATTCCGTGATCTCCTTTGCAAGCTCATAGAGGTCAAACGATGTCGGGTGCAGCGTCATTTCGTATTGATCGAGCTTCCCGAACTCAAGCATTCTGCGGACTATCGTGTCTATTTCCTCCGTCTCCTCGATTATCCTGTCGATGTAAAGCTCGCGCTCCGTTTCGTCTATATCCTCCTTCAGGCTGTACGCGTAGCCGCTTATCACAAACAGCGGCGTTTTGATATCGTGCGTGAGGGCGTTCGTTAAAAACTGCCTTTTATGCTCGCCGAGTATCTGCTCCTCGATAGTTTTCCAGATCGTAAAGCAAAGCAGAAACGTTATCGTAAGGAAGAAAACAAAGATAACGCCAAGCCCGATAAGAAGCTCGCCGCGGCAGCTTTTCAGCAGGTCTATCCTTCTTGCGTACCGGATCTCGAGCGGAATGTCCTCGCTGCCGCCGAACTCCTCGCCGAAGATCATGAACTGATCGGACATATAGAAAACGTACTCAAACGTTCCGACGCGTATCATATCAACGCTGTTCTTTCGCTGCTCCTTCGTCAGCGTGCCGATAATATCGCTGTTGTAAACGCCGCCGAGGATAAACTCCTTCGGAATGATGTTTTGCTTGATCGGCGCGCTGTCATAGGTTTCAAGCTCGTCTATCGAATTTGCGCTCAGGTCGTAGCGCGCCGCGCAGTCGTCTATGATAAACCTCGGGTCGCTGCCGTTTACGAGCACGATCTTCAGTTCTATCGGGATAAAGAGGATAGAGTATGCCTGAAGCTTCGAGCAGACAAGCTCGTAGTAATTGCCGTCGTCTCTTTTCGTGTTCAGCAGCGTTTCGATCTCATTGAACTGCTCACTGCTCAGCGCGTTTTTAATGTCGTCGTAACGGAGCACTCCTATCACGATCGGCGTATAATCGTAGTCAACGCTGACGGCAAATTTCACGCCCACGCCGCCGGCTGTGTCGGCATTTCCGAACTGATCGCCGCAGTCGCGAAAAATATACTGACTGTCGTAATCGCCGATGGTCTTGCCCTCATCGTACATCAGCGCGGGATTGTTCATGAAGAAAAGATTCACCGTCTCGCCGCTGCCGTGGTCTGCCATAAGCAGCTGCTTTGAGTAGGAAAGCTTTTCCGTCTCGCTTTTCTGAAGCTCCGACTTTTCAAGGTCTACTCTGACGCAGCAGAACAGTACCGACACGGCGAGCCACACCGCGAGCATTATCAGAATTATGCGCAGGCAAAGCCTGTGCCGCTGTTTTTTAAGCCGCTTTTCCATAATTATATATCCTCGATCTTATAGCCGCGTCTGATGACCGTTTTTATCCTCTTTCCGTCGTCGCCGAGAGCCTTGCGAAGGTTTCTTATATGCGTATCGAGCACACGCTCGTCTGTGTCGTTGTTGTAGCCCCAGACAATATCGATAAGCTTTGTGCGGCTTATCACGCAGCCCTTGTTTTCGAGCAGCACCTTCAAAATGCCGTACTCACGGGCGGTCAGCCTGATCTCCTCGCCGCCGGCGACAACGACGCCGTTGTTCGGGTTGAGCGAAAGCGTTCCTGCGGAGAAAACAGGCGAGCGCACCAGCCCCTTTGATCGCTTTATCAGCGCGACCGCCTTCTGATAAAGTATCGGAAGGGGAAAGGGCTTCACAACGTAATCGTCGCAGCCGAGCGCGTAGCCGTTGAGAATATCGCGCTCCGAGGTGCGCGCCGTAATGAAAATTATAGGCACGTCGCTTTCACGGCGTATTTCTCTGCACAATTCAAAGCCGTCAAGCTCCGGCAGCATAACGTCGAGCAAAAGCAGCTCGTAGTTGTTCTCATACGCCTTTTCAAGTCCTAACTGACCGTTTTCGGCAACGTCCACGGTAAAAAAACCTTTTTCCTTTTTCGTAAAATAATTCGTTATGATAGATCTGATGCTCTCATCGTCCTCTACCAGCAGCACTCTGTACATTGTTTCACCAGCCTTTGAAAAAATTATACGACAAATCATAAAATAAAGCAATATCTTCAGATAAACTTTAGATTGACGCGATATGATTAAACCATCGACCAAATAATAAGGAGTGTCATCATGAAAAAGGAATTATCTGTTATTCTGTCCGCGTCGCTTATCCTGTCCTGCATACCGCTGTCATTCACCGCAGGCGCCGAAAGCGACAAGGTGAGCTTTGAAAAAACGGCTGTCGTCACTCAGCCTTTGAACATCGCCGAAGAAGCCGTTGAGGTAGACTGCCTTGTCCGCAGCGACCTTCCCGAGGTGCCGTTTGTCAATGTCGAGTCGTATCTCGACCTGGTCTACGATCTCGACAAGTCCTCCTCGCTCGGCGACAGCGTTTACAAATTTGAAAACGGCGGATATTCCATGGCCCTCGACGCAGAAAAGGATACCGTGTCGTTTGACTGCTACGAAGGCTTTATTATGAGCAACCTCAAGAGCGGGGCGCAGTTTCCGACATATCCATTTGTTGAAGGCGGCAACGGCTTTGAGCTTTACGGCGACATCAACAGCGTAGAGCTCGATCTTTCAAAGTACGATCTCGATATCGTCGAGCGCGACGGCAGCCTTTATATGCCCTTCTGCGCGCTCAACGAGATATTCTCCAACGCCGACTTCTCGATGACCTACAAGAGCGGAAAGTTTAACTGCGTGAGCGTAATGGGTCAGATGGGCGCAAAGGGCAAATTCGGCAGCGAGCGCACTAAGGCATACGCCGAGATGTGCTACAACGACCTCTGCTTTATGATGGATAATTTCTACGGCAAGCCCTCAAACGCGAAGCTCACCGCGGGTATAATAAAGGACGGCTTTGACAAGACGCTCGAAACCTACGACTCAGTCACGCCCCGCGTAAAGGAGCTTCTTCTCTCCGAAAGCATCGAGGAGTACTGCACCGGGCTTATGCTCCTTCAGGGCTATATCGACGACGGCGGTCACACACATCTGGAGTTTTCCATCGAGCAGCGTCTCGCTAATTACGGAGTATCCACGCCGGCAGCCGCGGCAAAGAAGGTATTCGGCGACACCGACAACGCAGACGCAGCCGCTATCATCGCACAAGAGGAAGAAACGGACAGAATAGCGGCAAAGCTGGGCTTCCTTTTGGAAGAGAGAGCGAACGCTTACAAAAGCTGCGAGCTTGTAAAGGAGTGGAGCGACTCGAAGCTGTACCGAACGGGCGACACGTTTTTCTATACCTTCGGCTACTTCGGTCCCGACGCAGCGGCTCCCTTCAAGGAAGCGATGGATCTGGCTTCCGCAAACGGCGGGAAGTATTTCATTGTAGACGTTACAGCAAACGGCGGCGGCGACCCCGTAGTCGGCGCGTATATGCTCTCACTCATGAGCGACAGCGCAACATATATGGAAAAGTACTGTGTCTCCGGCACGCTCTCAAGATTTAACGGCAGGATCGACAAAAACCTTGACGGCAAATTTGACGAAAAGGACGACGAGGTAAAGTACGACCTCAAATGCGCCGTTCTGGGATGCATCGACACCTACTCCTGCCCGAACGAATTTGCCTGCTTCGCTCAGGATCACGGTATATGCATTCTCGGCGAACGCACGCGCGGCGGCAGCTGTAGTGTAACGGCAAGGCTGCTCCCGAACGGAACGTGCTGCAACATCTCCGGCTTTTCGATGTGCCTTCGCGAAAGCGGCAAGGACGCGGACGACGGCGCGTCGCCGGATGTTCCGCTTCCGGGCTATGAACAGGACTACAAGGGCTTCTTCGATCTGAACGCGATGAAAAAGGGCATAGCCGAGTTTTACGGCGACGCGGTACCTCAGGCAGCGGCGATCTTCGGCGACATCGACGGCGACGAGCAGATCACGGCAAACGACGCTCTGAAAATACTTCGGGCAAGCGTAGGCGCGGAGACCTTTGGCGGCGACCAAAAAGCTATCGCAGACGTTGACGGCGACAGCGAGATCACGGCGAACGACGCACTTGACATACTTCGTTTCAGCGTCGGACTCGTCGGCGAAAACAGCAGGATCAACACGGCTCTCACAGCATAAAAAAATAGGAGCTTTCGTTTCCATTAAAATAGTGGAGACGAAAGCTTTTTGTTTTCAGCCGCAGCGGCATTTCAAAGCAGCGTGCAAAATCAATAAAAATATTAATCAAACAGCAAAATTTGTTGCAAACAGATGTGGTGTATGGTATAATTGAAGCAACATAATGACCCGTAACAGAAGTAACGTTTCACTCATGCAGCATACCGATCTTGTTACAAATTACATATTCATTTGAAACAATGATTGTCGCCGCATATTTGATCTGTTAATTCCCCGCAGATGATTGGAGGTAATACCATGAAACAGCTTGAAAAATACTGTCTTACCAGCAGGAAAAAATTCTACCTGCTCTCGATCATTGTGGTCGCCATAGCCGAGATCGTCGGCACAGCAATACTGATGGTCGGCGACGAGGACAGCGATGGCATCGAGAATCCCGTTGTCGCCGCAGCTATCGCAGGAGTAGTTATCGTGATCTTCTGGATCGCGATACATCACAGCATGATCATCAAACCGAGAAAGCGTTTCAGGGGTCGCCTTAAGTATTTTCAGCAGCAGGGCTTGCTCAACTACGCGATCAGCGACATTCAGCGCGGCGTGACAAAATTCGACGGCAAGGTGCTTCTCGGGCAGTACTGCATAATGGGCAAGGGCACGGGCTTGATCGTGTTCTACAACGAGATAAGCGCGATGTACGTCAAGATCGACCGCTCGAGCGACGAGGACGGCGAAACCGAAACATGGTCGCTGAAGATCGACGCAGGCGGCAAGACGTACACTATCTGCTCGGTAGCGAAGAACGCGCAGTCGATCAAAGAATGGTCGGAGATATGCACCTTCCTTCAGTTCAAAGCGCCGAATATTCAGATAAAGTGAGTCACGGAGAGCGACTTTTCGGGTGCATTATTACTGAAAACTGAAAAATGAAAATTTAAGAATATCGGAATCGCTTCGCTCATGTTTTTTAGAATAAGTCTCTGAAAGGATAGATCTAAAAAACAGAGCGAAGCGATTTTCCGGTATTATTTATTTTTCATTCTTAAGTCTTAGGTCAATGACATTGCCGAAAACCTGACCTTTGTATTTCGGTATTATTTCATTTTAGACTTTCTTTTATCAAATGACGGGTTGAACGCGTAAAAATTCTTGCTGTCGAGGTTATCTGTGGCTATTCTCAAGCCCTCGCCGAAACGTTGATAGTGTACGATCTCGCGCTCGCGCAGGAAACGTATCGGGTCGATAACATCGGGGTCGTCGCAGAACCGCAGAATGTTGTCGTAGGTGGTGCGGGCTTTTTGCTCCGCAGCCAGGTTCTCGTGAAGATCAGTCAGGACGTCGCCCTTCGACTGAATATAAGCTGCCGTAAACGGCACCCCG
>OMPZ01000058.1 GCA_900313125.1 uncultured Eubacteriales bacterium
GCAAGCCGGTGCGGGTCTCCTGTGGAGACCGAGGCTTCAGCAGAGGCGCCCGAAGGAAGTGCCCTTGGGGTACACCGACCGACGCGGCAGCGGAGACCCGCGCGGCGAAGAAGTAGTGCATTGCACAACCTAAAACCGCGCAATCGCCCGCGGGCGCCTGCCCGCCCGCAACAGTTGCGGGGGAGGGTGCGATATTGTATAATGAAGAGATAGTGAAGGGGAGTGATGCGAGATGACGGGCATAGAATATAAAAGGCTGTGCGAAGGGTCGCCGCATAAGGCGCGCAGGGCTTTGTTCGACGAGTACTGCGCTTATGTGTATGCGGTCGCGTTCAATAGACTGAGAAGTGTCGCCGCGCGCGAGGATACCGAGGAGTGCGTCAGCGACGTGTTTGCCGACGTCTATCGCCGTCTCGACGGGTCGGACGAGTTTTCGGGAGAGCTGAAGCCGCTTATCGCGACGATCGCAAAACGCCGCGCCATTGACCATTACAGAAAAGCTACGGCGAAAAAGCTTCCCTCCGTGTCGCTTTATGAGGACGATATCGAAGCGATAGCCTCGGGCAAAAGCCTTGAAGAGGAAACGGAGAAAGCCGAGCTGAGGGAAATACTGCTGAAATGTATAGATGCCCTCGGCGAGCCTGACGCGACTATCATTGTCAGAAAGTTCTACTATGACCGCACGTCGAAGGAGATCGCCGACGAGCTTTCCATGACGGCTACGGCGGTAAGAACAAGATGCAGGCGCGCGCTGAAAAAGATCAGGGAAGAGCTGCACAGCGCAGGGATAGCTTTATAGGAGGTGCGTAAAATGAGTAAGCCGAAAAAATACTTCGATCCGCTTGAAAATGCGCCGGAGGAAACGGTCGATCTGTTCGCCGGGAAATATACAAGCCTTACCGAGGAGGAGAAAAACCGAATGTTCCTCGAAAGCGAGCGCAAAGCAAGCCCGAGCGATACGGTGGGCTTCGGGAGCGGTGGTAAAAAGAAAAGCACATTCAGCATCGTCGAGGTGCAGCCTACACATCTGCGAAGACCGCTTGCGGCAGCGGCGGCGTGTCTCGCGGCTGCCTTCGCTATGACGGTCGGGCTGAGATACGCAGCGGGCGTATACGACAGGACCGCCGCGCCCGCCGTGCCGGAGGAAACACACGATACGCCGACGCCTGCTGCCTGTGACAGCCTGCCGAGCGTCAGCAGCGTTCCTCGGATCACCGACCGGAAAGCGGCGCTTTACCATAAGGTGCTGAACTGCGTCGATCACTACGATCACGCCGCCGGAAAGATCGTCACAAACGAGCTGAACAGCCACTTTTGTATCATCGAATACAGCGTCGATATGGAGAATAACACAGCCTACCAGTATTATTACTCGAGCCGCGACGGCTACAAGGAGAAAACCTTCGTGAAGGACGGCTCGATATCCACGGTGTTTGTCGACGTGAATACGGGCGATATCGTTTGCGACGCGTCGTACCGTGCGTTTTCAAAAAGCGACGAGTTCGGCTCGTATGAAAACGACAGCGACCGTATCTCGACCGACAGCTCGGGAACGCGTTCGTACCTTTATCGTCAGGACCCGACGAATGTCAGATTCGCGTCGAAGATCAGCCTTTTCCCGCAGGAGACGGTGTTCGCGCTGCTTTCCGATACGGACAACTGGGAGATCGATCGTGAGGAACAGTACCTCGGCAGAGACTGCGTTATAGTTTCCGGCACAAGCCCCAGAGCCGACAGCAGGAGCTTCACCTTTACGATAGACAAGGAAACAGGCATAATCCTGTGCAGCAAAAGGTACTATGAAAACGGTGAACAAAGCTCGTTTATGATAACTGTCGAGTTTTCCACAGAGAATGAGGAAATATATATCCCCGACGATCTTACGAGCGTGATATTCCCCGATCCGGCCGGCGACATCGGCAGTCTCGGCATTTCCGATATCGCCGGAGAGTATCGCAGCGACGAGGGCTACGGAAAAATCACCTCGATCGTTATTTCGGACGACGGCACATTCACGGCTTACGGTACGGAGGAAAACGGTATTTCCGGCAAGCTCGTGCTTTCGTCTGCGGAAAACGACGACGGCACGGCAGCGCTGACCTGCTGTCTGACCTTTGACGGCAGCGACAGACCGTATATCACGTTTGACGTTGATGATATTTTCCGAATGAGCGACGCGCTTTCGCAGTTTTCGTTCTATAAGGTGGAATGATCGCTTTTCGTCATTTCCAATAAATACACCTCCGCCGATTTGTAAATTTCAACTGCGCGCTATAGTTTGAATATCCGCCCCGTTTGTTGTATAATTATTACAAAAGTGACCGGATTATTATTAGGATCCTACAACATTCAAACGCGGAGGTAAGTATGAAAAAATACATTCTCGCCCTCGACGAGGGAACAACGAGCGTAAGAGCTATCCTGTTCGATAAAAGCGCCGCTCTTGTGAGCGTGGCGCAGCATGAGTTTACACAGATCTACCCCAAGCCCGGCTGGGTCGAGCATGACCCGATGGAGATCTACGCCGACCAGTACGCCGTTATGACGGAGTGCGTCGCCAAAAGCGGTATCGACCCGAATGAGATCGCCGCTATCGGCATCACGAACCAGCGCGAGACGACGATCGTCTGGGAAAAAGCCACGGGTCGCCCGATCTGCAACGCTATAGTATGGCAGTGCAGACGTACTGCCGAGATGTGCGAAAAGCTGATAAGCGAGGGCAAGGGCGATTATATCAGAGAGACCACCGGTCTGCGCCCCGACGCGTATTTCAGCGGCACAAAGCTGAAATGGATCCTCGACAACAACGTCGGCGCGCGCGAGCTTGCCGAGAAGGGCGAGCTGCTTTTCGGCACGATAGACACATGGCTCGTGTGGAAGCTGACGGGCGGAGCAGTTCACGTTACCGACAGGACGAACGCGTCGAGAACGATGCTTTACAGCCTTGAAAAGGGCGGCTGGGACGATACCCTGCTTGAGATGCTCGATATCCCGAAGGCTATGCTGCCCGAGATCAGGAGCAGCAGCGAGGTCTACGGCACAGTCACGGTGATGGGCGCGGAGATCCCGATCGGCGGCATCGCGGGCGACCAGCAGGCGGCTCTCTTCGGTCAGGGCTGCTTCGAGCCGGGCGACGCCAAAAACACCTACGGCACAGGCTGCTTTTTGCTCGAGCACACAGGCCGTCAGCGCATTCTCAGCAAGAACGGGCTTATCACGACGGCGGCTGCCACGGAGAAGGGCAGACCCGCCGAGTACGCGCTGGAGGGCAGCGTTTTCGTGGGCGGCGCCGTCGTTCAGTGGCTGCGTGACCAGCTCGGACTTATCCGTGAATTTCGCGACTGCGAGTATTTCGCGACGAAGGTCGAAAACAGCGGCGGCGTATATGTAGTTCCGGCGTTCGCGGGGCTTGGCGCGCCGTATTGGGATATGCACGCAAGGGGCGCTATAACCGGTCTTACGCGCGGCACGAGCAGAGAGCACATTATCCGCGCGTCGCTCGAGTCGATAGCGTATCAGACGCAGGATCTCCTCGGCGCGATGGCAGCCGACAGCGGTCACGATATAGTCGGGCTGCGCGTTGACGGCGGCGCGGCGTCGAACAATTTCCTCATGCAGTTCCAGTCGGACATCTCGGGCGTGCCGGTGATCCGCTCGGCGACAAGGGAGGCTACCGCGGCAGGCGCGGCGTTCCTAGCGGGGCTTGCGGTCGGATTCTTCAAGGACAGGGACGAGGTACTCGCGCTGTGCAAAGAGGGCAGGCGATTTGAACCGACCATGAATGCCGGAATGCGCGAGGAAAATATCCGCGGCTGGCACAAGGCGGTCGCTGCCGCGCAATGCCACGACGAGCCGGAGATCGGAGGTGCGTGATATGGAGATAACGAAGCTCGGAAAAAAGGTATTGTCAAGCGACGGGATACATCAGCTTAACGGAACGGTGTACATTCCCGAAGGAGATATAAAGGGGCTGTTCCACGTCGTTCACGGTATGCAGGAGTATATCGGGCGGTACGACAGGTTCATGCGCGATATCGCCGCCGAAGGCTAC